>NZ_JAAQOK010000021.1:0-81270 GCF_011683705.1 Enterobacter sp. 725m/11
AGCGGTAGTTCAGTCGGTTAGAATACCTGCCTGTCACGCAGGGGGTCGCGGGTTCGAGTCCCGTCCGTTCCGCCACTTATTAAGACGTTAAGCCTGCCAGTAATGGCAGGCTTAATGGCAAAAAACTTTAGGGGCGTAGCTCAGTTGGTAGAGCACCGGTCTCCAAAACCGGGTGTCGCGAGTTCGAGTCTCTCCGCCCCTGCCATATAGAATCCTTTGCTTCGGCAAAGGATTTTTTTTTGCCTGAAACCCGGTGAAATTTCACCATTCTTAAATGCAGCCAGCGTCCCTGCTGGCCTCAGCATCAATCCATTACATTGATTTTTAATAGATCTTTTATTTGCGATTGCTTGTCGCTATTTTGCAGCCAAATCGCATACAGCGGCCGCGAAAGGGTAGTGGAATCCACCACGGTATGCAGTCCAGGCTTGGTGTCTGCCCAACGGACTGGTAACCAGGTGCAACCCTTCAGCAAGGGAAGTTGCTGACAGGCAATCTCGGCAGAACTGGTTGTTAACTGTGGAACATCATCAGGTGAGATCAATCCCATCTCATGTTGCTGAAAATCAGGTCCCCACTCCAGCCGCAAATAGGTCAGGTCTGCTTTCATCTTTGAAGGTTCAGAAGCATAAAGAGCCAGACTGAACTGTCCAACAATCTGGCTGCTAAATTCGTCCATCTTGGGGGCTTCTGTAGTGATCAGCAGATCCAACTGACGCTCATGAAGTTGCTTAACCAGCGACTGACGTTGCGCAATTCTGGCTTCAAATTGTAAATGCCCATGGGAGTGATATAGCCGGGTAAGCCACTGACTGAGCATGCATTCCCACAGAGATGCGCTGGCCCCTATCGAGAACTCGTTGTGCCTCGACGTATGCGCAACCTCTTTGCGCGCTGCCTGCCAGGTATTCATCAATGTCTCCGCATACGGAAGCAGTTTTTCACCGGCAGGCGTGAGGCGGATATTGTTGCGATGGCGGGTAAAAAGATTCACACCCAGTTGATTTTCCAGCTGTCGAATACGAAAACTGACTGCTGACTGCGTCAGGTAAAGGGCTTCAGCGGCTCGCCCGAAGTGACGCGTTCTGCTCACTTCAAGGAAAGTTTTTAGCAATTCCGTATCCACATCTTTCTCCGCAAAATAATTTGTCGTTATGATTTAAATGTTTTGTTTTACACTCTGTCAAGCGTAACTAATACTCCGCGCCATAAATAGCTCGGCCAAAGAATTAGGAGCGTGTAGGATGGCGGAAAGCTTTACGACGACTAATCGTTTTTTCGACAATAAACATTATCCGCGCGGGTTCTCTCGTCACGGCGATTTCACCATCAAAGAGGCGCAGCTGCTTGAGCGTCATGGTTATGCCTTTAACGAGCTGGATCTGGGTAAACGTGAGCCTGCAACTGAAGATGAAAAACAGTTTGTCTCAGTGTGCCGTGGTGAGCGTGAGCCGCAGTCTGAAGCAGAACGTGTATGGATCAAGTACATGGCTCGCATTAAGCGTCCAAAACGTTTCCATACGCTGTCTGGCGGTAAACCGCAGATGGAAGGTGCAGAAGACTACACCGAGTCTGACGACTAATAAAAAAAGGGGCTACGGCCCCTTTTTTTATGCCAGTAACTTTTGCAGATGCAAAAGCAAACGATCAATCGCCCGATAGCTCAGCGCTTCCTGCAAGTGTTTCCTCGCAATATCAGTACAGCCCTCCACGTCCGCAATGGTTCTGGCTACTTTTAACAAGCGCTGCCACGCACGTATGGAAAGCCCAAAGCGCGTCAACGTCTCCTCCAGCCAAGCCGCATCTTCAACGTTAAGAGAACAAAACTGTCGGATCCCTGCATTATCCAGTCGTGCATTCAGCCTGTTTTGACGGGCATACTGTCTCGCCTGTGCCGCGATAACCCGTTCGCGAACATGCGCGGAGCTTTCACCCAGTCTATCCGTCTGCCTGAGTAGGCCCGGCGGCGGAAGGGGGATTTCCAGTGATAAATCGAAACGGTCGAGAAACGGGCCAGACAGCTTTCCCAGATAGCGCAGCGTCTGCTCTGGCGTACAGCGGTTATGGTTGCCCTGATAATGCCCCGTCGGACTGGGGTTCATCGCCGCCACGAGCTGAAAACGGGCGGGATAGCTTATTTTGGCTCGCGTGCGTGAAATATGTATCTCACCGGATTCAATGGGCTCCCTCAGCGCATCCAGCACGCGGCGCTCAAACTCAGGCAACTCATCGAGAAACAGAATGCCATTGTGTGCCAGCGAGATCTCACCCGGCCCCGGAATAGACCCACCGCCGACCATTGCCGTCAGTGACGCGCTATGATGCGGGGAACGAAAGGGACGTCGACGCCACTGTTTGTGCAACGACGTCGAACCGATCAGGCTATAGATGGCGGCGCTTTCCAGCGCTTCATGGTTATTAAGCGGCGGGAGCAACCCGCTTAGCCTGCTCGCCAGCATGGTTTTGCCCGTACCCGGCGGGCCAATTAGCAGGAGATTGTGCCCACCCGCTGCCGTAATCTCCAGCGCCCGTTTCCCTTGCTCCTGTCCCATGATCTCGCTGAGGTCTTCTGGCGCATCCGCTATAGCCTCGTCGCACTCTTCCGGCTCGGACAGTTCATGGCGGCCTTCCAGCCAGGCGCACACTTCCTGAAGATGCCCGGCGATGAGACATCCCTTTTCTGCAATAAGACTCACTTCTGATGCGTTTTCATTGGCCACAACGATTTGCCGCCCTGCACGTATGGCTTCCAGCGCTCCCGATATCGCACCGGGAACGCCTCTCAGTGCGCCTGTGAGCGCGAGTTCACCCACGAACTCATACGAGCCTAGCCTGGTCGTATTAAGCTGCTCAGAAGCCGCGAGAAGCGCAATTGCGATAGGTAAATCGTATCGCCCACCCTCTTTGGGCAGGTCAGCGGGAGCAAGGTTGATGGTGATCTTCTTTGCGGGGAAGGTATAACCGCTGTTTATTATTGCGCTACGAACGCGGTCTCTGGCCTCTTTAACCGTGGTTTCAGGTAACCCGACAAGCGTGAGTCCGGGCAGCCCATTACTCAAATGAACCTCTACGGAAATAAGCGGAGCCTTTACCCCGAGAGCTGCTCGCGTATAAACAACTGACAGTGACATTTGTACTACCTCCTGGTCTGACTATGCCAGTGCCTGTTTTCTCTGTTTAGCCTCTTTTTACGTATTTACGCCGCCTGTTCAGAGATTTTCAGGGAGCATTGAAACCATTGCATAACCGTGGAAGCACACTCGCAAAATGTAAAAAGGCGCGCTTTAACGGTTAGCTCTGCAATAAAAAAAATGAAAAATATTCACTTCTAAATTTCCTCATATAAAACAATGCGTTCATAAAATTTGGTTCGCTTGCTAACCAAATCCTTCATAAATAAATCTTGTGTTTGATTTAAAAACTGTGATAACTCTTTAGGTATTCCTTCGAACAAGATGCAAAAAGAACTGAAAATGACAGCCCTTCTACGAGTGATTAGCCTGGTCGTGATTAGCGTGGTGGTGATTATTATCCCACCGTGCGGGGCTGCACTTGGACGAGGAAAGGCTTAGAAATCAAGCCTTAACGAACTAAGACCCCCGCACCGAAAGGTCCGGGGGTTTTTTTATGACTAAAAAACTTAAATGAGGAGCAGAGAATGACGACTAGCACAAAATTCTGTTTCTCCAGATTTATGACGGGGAACTAACTATGAATGGGGCACAATGGGTAGTACATGCGTTGCGCGCGCAGGGAGTCGAAACCGTATTCGGTTATCCGGGTGGCGCAATTATGCCGATTTACGATGCACTGTATGACGGCGGCGTGGAACACCTCTTGTGCCGGCACGAGCAGGGCGCAGCGATGGCAGCCATTGGTTATGCCCGCGCGACAGGTAAAACCGGTGTATGCATGGCGACCTCAGGTCCGGGCGCAACGAACCTGATCACCGGCCTGGCTGACGCGCTGCTCGATTCCGTCCCTGTCGTGGCGATTACCGGTCAGGTGGCCTCTCCGTTCATCGGCACCGATGCCTTCCAGGAAGTAGACGTCCTCGGCTTATCGCTGGCTTGCACCAAGCACAGCTTCCTCGTTCAGTCCCTCGAAGAGCTGCCGCGCGTGATGGCCGAAGCGTTCGAGGTTGCCAGTTCTGGCCGTCCTGGCCCGGTTCTGGTGGATATCCCGAAAGATATCCAGGTTGCACCTGGCGATCTGGAGCCGCATTTCTCCACCGTGAAAAGCGACGATGCGTTTCCGCATGCAGAGGTTGAAGAGGCGCGTCAGATGATGGCGCAGGCGAAGCAGCCGATGCTGTACGTCGGCGGCGGGGTGGGGATGGCGCAGGCTGTTCCGGCGCTTCGCGCGTTCCTTGCAACCACGCAAATGCCCGCCACCTGCACCCTGAAAGGTCTGGGTGCGGTAGACGCGGACTACCCGTACTACCTCGGCATGCTGGGAATGCACGGCACTAAAGCGGCAAACCTGGCGGTGCAGGAGTGCGACTTGCTTATCGTCGCAGGCGCCCGTTTCGATGACCGCGTCACCGGCAAGCTGAATACCTTCGCGCCGAATGCCAAAGTGATCCATATGGATATCGACCCGGCGGAGATGAACAAACTGCGTCAGGCGCACGTGGCGTTGCAGGGCGATCTTAACGCGCTGTTACCGGCGCTGGAGCAGCCGCTGGATATCAACGCATGGCGTCAGCACACCGCAGACATGCGCGCTGAGCATGCCTGGCGTTACGATCACCCAGGCGATGCCATCTATGCGCCGCTGCTGTTGAAGCAGTTGTCCGACCGTAAACCCGCCGACAGCGTGGTGACGACCGATGTGGGCCAGCATCAGATGTGGTCAGCCCAGCACATGACCTACACCCGCCCGGAGAACTTCATCACCTCCAGCGGCTTAGGCACGATGGGCTTTGGCCTGCCGGCAGCCGTTGGCGCACAGGTGGCCCGCCCGAACGATACCGTCATCTGTATCTCCGGTGACGGCTCCTTCATGATGAACGTTCAGGAGCTCGGCACCGTGAAGCGCAAGCAGTTACCGCTGAAGATCGTGTTGCTCGATAACCAGCGTTTAGGGATGGTTCGCCAGTGGCAGCAGCTGTTCTTCCAGGAGCGTTACAGCGAGACAACCCTGACCGATAACCCCGATTTCCTCACCCTGGCCAGCGCCTTCGGCATTCCTGGCCAGCACATCACCCGTAAAGACCAGGTTGAAGCGGCACTCGACACCATGCTGTCAAGCGAAGGGCCATACCTGCTTCATGTCTCAATCGACGAGCTTGAGAACGTCTGGCCGTTGGTACCGCCCGGTGCCAGTAACTCACAAATGCTGGAGAAATTATCATGATGCAACATCAGGTCGCCGTGCAGGCTCGCTTCAACCCGGAAACGTTAGAACGCGTATTGCGCGTGGTTCGCCACCGTGGTTTTCAGATTTGCTCTATGAATATGGAAACGGCCACCGACGCCCAGAACATCAGTATCGAATTAACCGTTGCCAGCCCGCGGCCGGTCGACTTACTGTTTAGTCAGTTATCAAAGCTGGTAGACGTTGCCCATGTTGCCATCTGCCAGAGCACAACCACATCACAACAAATCCGCGCTTGAGCGTGACAGGACGAAAAAATGACGACAAAAAAAGCTGATTACATTTGGTTCAATGGTGAGATGGTTCGCTGGGAAGACGCGAAAGTTCACGTGATGTCCCATGCGCTGCACTACGGTACCTCCGTGTTTGAAGGCATCCGTTGCTACGATTCTCACAAAGGGCCAGTGGTGTTCCGCCATCGCGAACACATGCAGCGTCTGCATGACTCAGCCAAAATTTATCGTTTCCCGGTCTCTCAAAGCGTTGATGAGCTGATGGAAGCCTGCCGCGAAGTGATTCGCCAGAACAAACTGACCAGCGCCTATATTCGTCCGCTGGTCTTCGTGGGTGACGTGGGCATGGGCGTGAACCCGCCGGCCGGTTACAACACCGATGTGATCATTGCTGCGTTCCCGTGGGGCGCCTACCTGGGCGCAGAAGCACTGGATCAGGGGATCGACGCAATGGTTTCTTCCTGGAACCGCGTGGCGCCAAACACCATCCCGACCGCCGCAAAAGCGGGCGGTAACTACCTCTCCTCACTGCTGGTCGGCAGCGAAGCGCGCCGCCACGGCTATCAGGAAGGCATCGCCCTCGACATGAACGGCTACATCTCAGAAGGCGCGGGCGAAAACCTGTTTGAAGTAAAAGACGGCATTCTGTTTACCCCGCCGTTCACCTCTTCCGCGCTGCCGGGCATCACCCGTGATGCGATCATCAAGCTGGCGAAAGACCTCGGTATCGAAGTGCGCGAGCAGGTGCTGTCCCGCGAATCCCTCTACCTGGCAGACGAAGTGTTCATGTCCGGTACCGCGGCTGAAATCACGCCGGTTCGCAGCGTAGATGGTATCCAGGTGGGCGAAGGCCGCTGTGGCCCGGTCACCAAGCGCATTCAGCAAGCGTTCTTCGGCCTCTTCACCGGCGAAACAGAAGATAAATACGGCTGGTTGGATCAGGTTAATCACTAAATATAAATGTGGGACGGCACGCACCGTCCCATTAAATAGTCAGACGGGAGTCAATAAAGCATGCCTAAGTATCGTTCAGCCACCACCACCCACGGCCGTAACATGGCGGGTGCCCGCGCACTGTGGCGCGCCACCGGAATGACCGACGCCGATTTCGGCAAGCCGATTATCGCCGTGGTGAACTCCTTCACCCAGTTTGTACCGGGCCACGTGCATCTGCGCGATCTCGGTAAGCTGGTTGCCGAGCAAATCGAAGCCTCCGGCGGCGTGGCGAAAGAGTTCAACACCATTGCGGTGGATGACGGTATCGCAATGGGCCACGGGGGAATGCTCTATTCACTGCCGTCGCGCGAGCTGATCGCCGACTCGGTGGAGTATATGGTCAACGCCCACTGCGCCGATGCGATGGTCTGTATCTCCAACTGCGACAAAATCACCCCGGGGATGCTTATGGCCTCCCTGCGTCTGAACATTCCGGTGATCTTCGTCTCCGGCGGTCCGATGGAGGCGGGTAAAACCAAGCTCTCCGACAAAATCATCAAGCTCGACCTGGTCGATGCGATGATCCAGGGTGCAGACCCGAAAGTCTCTGACGAACAGAGCGATCAGGTGGAACGCTCCGCGTGCCCGACCTGCGGCTCCTGTTCCGGCATGTTCACGGCCAACTCCATGAACTGCCTGACCGAAGCGCTGGGCCTTTCCCAGCCGGGCAACGGCTCGCTGCTGGCGACCCACGCCGACCGTAAGCAGCTGTTCCTCAACGCCGGTAAACGTATCGTTGAGCTGACCAAACGCTACTACGAGCAGGACGATGCCAGCGCGCTGCCGCGCAATATCGCCAGTAAAGCGGCGTTCGAAAACGCCATGACGCTGGATATCGCCATGGGCGGCTCCACTAACACCGTTCTGCACCTGCTGGCCGCCGCGCAGGAAGCCGAAATCGACTTCACCATGAGCGACATCGACAAGCTCTCCCGCAAAGTGCCGCAGCTGTGTAAAGTCGCGCCGAGTACTCAGAAGTACCACATGGAAGACGTGCACCGCGCGGGTGGCGTCATCGGTATCCTGGGCGAGCTGGATCGCGCCGGGCTGCTGAACCGCGACGTGAAAAACGTCCTCGGCCTGACGCTGCCGGAATCGCTGGATCAATACGACGTGATGCTGACCAAAGACGACGCGGTGAAAAAGATGTTCCGCGCCGGCCCTGCAGGTATTCGCACCACCCAGGCGTTCTCGCAGGATTGCCGCTGGGACACGCTGGATGACGACCGTGCTGAAGGCTGCATCCGCTCGCTGGAGCACGCCTACAGCAAAGACGGCGGTCTGGCGGTGCTGTACGGTAACTTTGCGGAAAACGGCTGCATCGTGAAAACCGCAGGCGTGGACGACAGTATCCTGAAATTCACCGGTCCGGCGAAAGTGTACGAAAGCCAGGATGAAGCGGTAGACGCGATTCTCGGCGGCAAAGTGGTGGAAGGCGACGTGGTTGTCATTCGCTACGAAGGGCCGAAAGGCGGCCCGGGCATGCAGGAGATGCTCTACCCAACCACCTTCCTGAAATCGATGGGCCTCGGTAAAGCCTGCGCGCTGATCACCGACGGGCGTTTCTCCGGCGGCACGTCTGGTCTCTCCATCGGCCACGTCTCCCCGGAAGCGGCAAGCGGCGGCAACATCGCGATCATCGAAGATGGCGACCTGATCGAAATCGACATTCCGAATCGCGGCATTCAGCTGAAGCTGAGCGACCAGGAGATTGCGGCCCGTCGTGAAGCGCAGGAAGCCCGCGGCGACAAAGCCTGGACGCCGAAAGATCGCCAGCGCGAAGTCTCCTTCGCCCTGCGCGCCTATGCGAGCCTTGCAACCAGTGCAGATAAAGGCGCGGTGCGCGATAAATCTAAACTTGGGGGCTAATGATGGCCGAGTCACAACCCTTATCCGCCGCCCCTGAGGGGGCGGAATACCTGAGAGCGGTGCTACGCGCGCCGGTCTATGAAGCCGTGCAGGTCACGCCCCTGCAAAAAATGGAAAAACTCTCCTCGCGCCTCGACAACGTCATTCTGGTGAAGCGTGAAGACCGCCAGCCGGTGCACAGCTTTAAGCTGCGCGGTGCCTACGCGATGATGGCCGGGCTGACGGATGAGCAGAAAGCGCGCGGCGTCATTACCGCGTCGGCGGGCAACCACGCCCAGGGCGTTGCCTTCTCCTCGGCCCGTCTGGGTCTGAAAGCGCTGATCGTGATGCCGGTTGCTACCGCGGACATCAAAGTCGACGCGGTGCGCGGTTTTGGCGGGGAAGTGCTGCTCCACGGCGCGAATTTTGACGAAGCCAAAGCCAAAGCGATTGAGCTGGCGCAGCAGCAGGGCTTTACCTGGGTGCCGCCGTTCGATCACCCGATGGTGATTGCCGGGCAGGGCACGCTGGCGCTTGAGCTGTTGCAGCAGGATGCCCATCTCGACCGCGTCTTCGTCCCGGTGGGCGGCGGCGGGCTGGCCGCAGGCGTGGCGGTGCTGATTAAACAGCTGATGCCGCAGATCAAAGTCATCGCCGTTGAGGCGGAAGACTCTGCCTGCCTGAAGGCGGCGCTGGACGCCGGTCATCCGGTAGACCTGCCGCGCGTTGGGCTGTTTGCCGAGGGCGTGGCGGTGAAGCGCATTGGCGATGAAACGTTCCGTCTGTGCCAGGAGTATCTGGACGATATCGTCACCGTCGACAGCGACGCCATTTGCGCGGCAATGAAAGATCTGTTCGAAGATGTACGTGCGGTGGCGGAGCCGTCCGGCGCGCTGGCGCTGGCGGGGATGAAAAAATACATCGCCCAGCACAACATTCGCGGCGAACGTCTGGCGCACGTGCTCTCTGGTGCGAACGTGAACTTCCACGGCCTGCGCTACGTTTCCGAGCGCTGCGAGCTGGGCGAACAGCGTGAAGCGCTGCTGGCGGTGACGATTCCGGAAGAAAAGGGCAGCTTCCTCAAGTTCTGCCAGCTTCTGGGGGGACGTTCGGTAACGGAGTTCAACTACCGCTTTGCCGATGCGAAAGATGCCTGCATTTTTGTCGGCGTGCGTCTGAGCCGTGGCGTGGAGGAACGTAAAGAGATCCTCAGCCTGCTGCATGAAGGCGGCTACAGCGTGGTCGATCTGTCCGACGATGAAATGGCGAAGCTGCACGTGCGTTATATGGTTGGCGGGCGTCCCTCAAAGCCGCTCCAGGAACGCCTGTTCAGCTTCGAGTTCCCGGAATCGCCGGGCGCGCTGCTCAAGTTCCTGCACACGCTCGGCACGCACTGGAACATCTCCCTGTTCCACTACCGCAGCCACGGCACCGACTACGGGCGCGTGCTGGCGGCGTTCGAGCTGGGCGAGCACGAGCCGGATTTCGAAACGCGGCTGAACGAGCTGGGCTATGAGTGCCACGACGAAACCCACAACCCGGCGTTCAGGTTCTTTCTGGCTGGCTAGTGGTTCGGCAATATCGTCCAGAACGCATCAATAAGCGGCTCATGCAGCCGCTTTTTTTGTGCGCACACGCCTAGCTCAAACGGCGTCTTCTCGTCGCTGCGCTCCAGAATCATCACGCGATTACGCACCGGTTCCGGGCTGTTTTCCAGCACTACTTCCGGCAGCAGCGCCACGCCGCAGCCAAGCGCCACCATCGACACCATCGCCTCATGACCGCTAACGGTGGCGTAAATCGACGGATTGCTGATTTTCTGACGGCGGAACCACAGCTCGATGCGGCGGCGCACCGGCCCCTGATCGGCCATGATAAACGGCACCGTCGACCAGTCCGGTTTTTCTACCGATACCTGATTACGCACCGGGCAGGGCAGCGCCGGGGCAATCAGCACCACCGCCAGATTCTCCAGCATCGAGAACGCCACCGCGCCCGGCAGGGTTTCGGGTTTTCCGGCGATGGCGAGATCCGCTTCGCCGGTCACCACTTTTTCCATTGCGTCGGCGGCGTCGCCGGTGGTGAGCTTAATTTCAACCGACGGATGCGCTGCGCGGAAGCGGTCGAGAATGGGGGGCAGATGGCTGTAGGCGGCGGTCACGGAGCAAAAAATATGCAGCTCACCGGAGAGTGATGGCCCCTGCTGATCAATAGAGTGCCGCAGCTGCTGGTACTGTAACAGCGTCTGCTGGGCAAAGATGCGCAGCTCGTCGCCTGCTTCCGTAAGGGTAACGGTACGGTTATCGCGCACGAAAAGCGGCTGGCCGAGGTCTTCCTCAAGGCGCTGGATCTGGCGCGAAAGCGTGGACGGGCTGACGTGCATCGCCCGGGCGCTGCGGCCAAAGTGACGGCTTTCCGCCAGGTGCAGGAACATTTTTAGATCGCGTAAATCCACCGATTCCACTCCCTCTTTTTACATTGCAAAAATTGCAATGTGATGTTGTGAATATATCAATTTCCGCAATAAATTTCCTGTTGTAATGTGGGTACATTCTCGCTGAAACGCGAACCGAACAATAAGACACACAACATCACGAGGTATCACCCATGGCTAACTACTTTAATACACTGAACTTGCGCCAGCAGCTGGCGCAGCTGGGCAAATGCCGCTTCATGGCGCGCGATGAATTTGCCGATGGCGCGAGCTACCTTCAGGGTAAAAAAGTGGTCATCGTCGGCTGTGGCGCCCAGGGCCTGAACCAGGGCCTGAACATGCGTGACTCCGGTCTGGATATCTCTTACGCCCTGCGTAAAGAAGCGATTGCCGAGAAGCGCGCTTCATGGCGTAAAGCGACTGAAAACGGCTTCAAAGTGGGTACCTATGAAGAGCTGATCCCGCAGGCGGACCTGGTCGTTAACCTGACGCCGGACAAGCAGCACTCTGACGTGGTGCGTTCCGTACAGCCGCTGATGAAAGACGGCGCCGCGCTGGGTTACTCCCACGGCTTCAACATCGTTGAAGTGGGCGAGCAGATCCGTAAAGACATCACCGTAGTGATGGTGGCGCCGAAGTGCCCGGGTACCGAAGTGCGTGAAGAGTACAAGCGTGGCTTCGGCGTGCCGACGCTTATCGCAGTTCACCCGGAAAACGATCCGAAAGGCGAAGGCATGGCGATTGCCAAAGCCTGGGCTGCGGCGACCGGCGGTCACCGCGCTGGCGTGCTGGAATCTTCCTTCGTTGCGGAAGTGAAATCTGACCTGATGGGCGAGCAGACCATTCTGTGTGGCATGCTGCAGGCGGGTTCTCTGCTTTGCTTCGACAAGCTGGTGGAAGAAGGTACCGACCCGGCATACGCAGAAAAACTGATTCAGTTCGGCTGGGAAACCATCACCGAAGCGCTGAAGCAGGGCGGTATTACGCTGATGATGGACCGTCTGTCCAACCCGGCAAAACTGCGTGCTTACGCGTTGTCTGAACAGCTGAAAACCATTATGGCGCCGCTTTTCCAGAAACATATGGACGACATCATCTCCGGCGAATTCTCTTCCGGCATGATGGCGGACTGGGCCAACGACGACAAGAAACTGCTGACCTGGCGTGAAGAGACCGGTAAAACCGCGTTCGAAACCGCGCCGCAATATGAAGGTAAAATCGGCGAGCAGGAGTACTTCGATAAAGGCGTACTGATGATTGCGATGGTGAAAGCAGGCGTTGAGCTGGCGTTCGAAACCATGGTGGATTCCGGCATCATCGAAGAGTCTGCGTACTACGAATCTCTGCACGAGCTGCCGCTGATCGCGAACACCATCGCCCGTAAGCGTCTGTACGAAATGAACGTGGTTATCTCTGATACCGCAGAATACGGTAACTATCTGTTCTCTTACGCCTGCGTACCGCTGCTGAAAGAGTTCATGACCACACTGCAGACGGGCGATCTGGGTAAAGCGATTGCGGAAGGTGCGGTAGACAACGCGCAGCTGCGCGACGTAAACGAAGCGATTCGCAGCCACCAGATCGAGAAAGTGGGCCACAAACTGCGCGGCTACATGACTGATATGAAACGTATTGCTGTAGCAGGTTAACAACCTTGTCGGGTGGCGCTTCGCTTACCCGACCTACAAAACGTAAGATGTAGGCCGGGTAAGGCGCAGCCGCCACCCGGCTTTTTTATTTGCGATACAGCACTTTAATAATGTGATAACCGAACTGAGTATGCAGCGGACCGGTTGGCTCCAGCACCGGGCAGGAGAAGACCACTTTATCGAACGCCGGAACCATTTGACCCTGACGGAATTCGCCTAAATCGCCGCCACGCTTGCCTGACGGGCAAATAGAGTGCTTCTTCGCCAGCTTGCCGAAGTCGGCGCCGTTTTTGATCTGCTCCAGAAGATCCAGAGCCAGTTTCTCTTCTTTAACAAGAATATGCAGTGCTGCTGCTGTTTTTGCCATGATCGTGCCTTGAGTGGTATGGATTAGGCTCGCTATACTACCACGCTGTTATTCTCCCCTCCTGACTTTCATTGAGCGATCATTTATGCGTTTAAATCCCGGACAACAACAAGCCGTCGAATTTGTAACCGGACCGTGTCTGGTACTGGCGGGCGCAGGATCCGGTAAAACGCGCGTCATCACCAATAAGATTGCGCACCTGATCCGCGGCTGCGGCTATCAGGCCCGCCACATTGCGGCGGTTACCTTTACCAACAAAGCGGCGCGCGAGATGAAAGAGCGTGTCGGCCAGACGCTGGGGCGCAAAGAGGCGCGCGGGCTGATGATCTCTACCTTCCACACGCTGGGGCTGGATATCATTAAACGTGAATACGCCGCGTTGGGGATGAAATCCAACTTTTCGCTGTTCGATGACACCGACCAGGTGGCGTTACTCAAAGAGCTCACCGAGGGGCTGATCGAGGATGATAAGGTGCTGTTGCAGCAGCTGATCTCAACGATCTCGAACTGGAAAAACGATCTGATGACCCCGGCCCAGGCTGCGGCGATCGCCAAAGGCGAACGGGATCGGATCTTTGCCCACTGCTATGGTCTGTACGACGCGCACATGAAAGCGTGCAACGTGCTGGACTTCGACGATCTGATCCTCTTGCCGACGCTGCTTTTACAGCGAAATGAAGAGGTGCGCGAGCGCTGGCAGAATAAAATCCGCTACCTGCTGGTGGATGAATATCAGGACACCAACACCAGCCAGTACGAGCTGGTGAAGCTGCTGGTGGGGCAGCGCGCGCGCTTCACCGTGGTTGGCGATGATGACCAGTCAATTTACTCCTGGCGCGGCGCACGCCCGCAAAACCTGGTGCTTCTGAGCAAAGATTTCCCCGCGCTGCAGGTGATTAAGCTGGAGCAGAACTACCGTTCCTCCGGGCGCATCCTGAAGGCGGCAAACATCCTGATTGCCAATAACCCGCACGTTTTTGAAAAGCGTCTCTTCTCCGAACTTGGCTACGGTACGGAGCTGAAGGTGCTCAGCGCCAATAATGAAGAGCATGAGGCGGAGCGCGTGACGGGCGAACTGATCGCCCACCACTTCGTCAATAAAACCGAATACAAGGATTACGCGATCCTCTATCGCGGCAATCACCAGTCGCGCGTCTTTGAAAAGATGCTGATGCAGAACCGCATTCCGTACAAAATTTCCGGCGGCACTTCGTTCTTCTCGCGGCCAGAAATTAAAGATCTGCTGGCCTATCTGCGCGTGCTCACGAACCCGGATGACGACAGCGCGTTTCTGCGCATCGTGAATACACCAAAGCGCGAGATTGGTCCGGCGACGCTGCAAAAGCTGGGCGAATGGGCGATGACCCGCAATAAGAGCCTGTTTACCGCCAGCTTTGATATGGGGCTGAGCCAGACGCTGACGGGGCGCGGGTATGATAATTTAACCCGCTTCACCCACTGGCTGGGTGAAGTGCAGCGCCTGGCTGAGCGCGAGCCCGTGGCGGCGGTACGCGATCTGATCCACGGCATTGACTACGAATCCTGGCTGTACGAAACCTCTGCCAGCCCGAAAGCGGCAGAAATGCGTATGAAAAACGTTAACCAGCTTTTTAGCTGGATGACCGAAATGCTGGAAGGCTCTGAGATAGATGAGCCGATGACGTTAACGCAGGTGGTCACCCGCTTTACCCTGCGCGACATGATGGAGCGCGGCGAGAGCGAAGAAGAGGCCGACCAGGTTCAGCTGATGACGCTGCATGCGTCAAAAGGGCTGGAGTTCCCGTATGTGTATCTGGTCGGTATGGAAGAAGGTTTATTGCCGCACCAGAGCAGCATTGATGAAGATAATGTCGACGAGGAGCGCCGTCTGGCCTACGTGGGGATCACCCGCGCGCAAAAGGAGCTGACGTTTACGCTCTGTAAAGAGCGCCGTCAGTACGGTGAACTCGTGCGTCCGGAACCCAGCCGTTTCCTGCTGGAACTGCCGCAGGACGATCTGATCTGGGAACAGGAGCGCAAAGTGATTACCGCGGAAGAGCGGATGCACAAAGGACAGGCTAACGTGGCGAACATTCGCGCCATGCTGGCAAAAGCCAAAGAGAAGGGATAATGATGAGTAGGCCGGGTAAGGCTAAGCCGCCACCCGGCAGTGTTCAGCGTATTACTTCACCTCAAGCACCCAGTGCACATAGCTCTGCCACTGGCACTCCTGCTCGATCATCTCTGCCCCAAGCGGGTGATTCTCAATCCAGTTTTCCGGCAGCGTCAGCGTCAGCTTCTCATCATCGGCTAGCAGATTAATGGCGGGTAACAAATCATCGCGGCGGCGGCTGGCAAACAGAATTGCCAGACGCAGCAGGCGACACAGATGCTCGGCCACGCGCGGCGGTACGGCATTTTGCTGATGCAAAGAGGAGAGATCGACGGCGTTGGTCTGGTTCAGCAGTAGCGTTGCCAGCAGCTTTTTCTGTGCGGGCGTGTAGCCCGGCAAATCCAGGTTGCGCACCAGATACGCTGCGTGAGCAGGTGCCTGCTTAAAATCTATGCTGAGCCCCACCTCGTGCAGCGCACAGGCGCTCAGCAATAAATCGCGGCTCAGATGATCAAGATCCCAGGCGTTAGCGACCTGGTCGGCAAAGCGTGATGCCAGCTGTGATACGCGGCCAGCCTGATCGATATCAACCAGAAATCGACGCTGGACGTTGCGCAGCGTACGGTTGCGGATGTCCTGATCCACCGACAGATGCAGCATCCCGTAGACCAGACCTTCGCGCAGCGCGCCGCCGGCCAGGGTCATACACTGGATATTTAATTCGGTGAATATGGCGATCAGAATGGCCAGCCCGCTTGGGAAAACCAGGGCACGTTCCAGCGTCAGGCCTTCAATTTCCAGCTCTTCCAGACGTCCGCATTGAATGGCACGCTGTTTAAGCTGCTGAAGTTTGGCAAGCGTGATCCGCTCGTCCATGCCCTGCGCCATCATGATTTCCTGCAGGGCCTGCACGGTACCCGAAGCCCCGACGCAGACTTTCCAGCCGTGATAGCGCAGTTCGTCCATTACCGGGCGTAGCACTGCGCGCGCGGCGTTTTCCGCCTCGTCGAAGTTCTCTTTACCCAGATTCCGGTCAGTAAAGTAACGTTCAAGCCAGGTTACGCAGCCCATCGACAGGCTGAACAGCGACGTCGCCTGCGCGCCGGTGCCGGTTACCAGTTCGGTACTGGCACCGCCGATATCCACCACCAGACGGCGATCGTCACCCCCGGTGGTGTGGGCAACGCCCTGGTAGATCAGGCGTGCTTCTTCTTCACCGCTGATAACCTGAACCGGACATCCCAGAATTTCCTGCGCTTTGGCAATAAAATCTACGGCGTTAACCGCCAGTCTGAGCGTCGCTGTGGCGACGACGGTGATTTGAGCATGCGGGATATCCTGCAGACGCTCAGCAAAGAGCCGCAGGCACTGCCAGCCACGTTCCATGGCTTCAGGCGAGAGGTAATTATCACTGCTCAGGCCCGCCGCGAGGCGGACCTTGCGCTTAATGCGCGTCAGCGTTTGTATGCTTCCCGCCACCTCACGCACAACCAGCATATGAAAACTATTCGAACCGAGATCAATTGCCGCATAGAGCGAGGTGGAGCTGAGCATAATGTATTAACCTGAACGACGACGATTACGCGGTGCGCCGCCTGAACGACGCGGACCATTGCCGGAGCGCGGGCGGGATAGACGCTTAGGCGGCGGCAGTTCGCTTAACAGCGCTTCCGGATTGTATTTACTCTGCGGAATAGAGTGACCGATGTAGGTCTCAATGGCTGGAAGATTCAGCGCATACTCTTCACACGCAAGGCTAATCGAGTGACCGCTTGCGCCCGCACGACCGGTACGACCGATACGGTGTACGTAGTCTTCGCAGTCGTCTGGCAGATCGTAGTTAAAGACGTGCGTCACGGCCGGAATGTGTAAACCACGTGCCGCCACATCGGTTGCGACCAGAATATCAAGATCGCCACGGGTGAACTCGTCGAGGATACGAAGGCGTTTTTTCTGCGCCACGTCGCCGGTCAACAGGCCAACACGGTGACCGTCGGCAGCCAGATGGCCCCAGATGTCTTCACAGCGGTGTTTAGTGTTCGCGAAGATAATGGCGCGATCGGGCCACTCTTCTTCGATCAACGTTTGCAGCAGACGCATTTTCTCTTCATTGGAAGGATAGAAGAGCTCTTCTTTAATCCGGTGGCCCGTTTTCTGCTCCGGCTCCACTTCCACATACTCGGCGTTGTTCATCTGCTCGAACGCCAGCTCGCGTACGCGATAAGAAAGGGTGGCAGAGAACAGCATGTTCAGGCGCTGATTTGCCGGCGGCATGCGGCGGAAAAGCCAGCGGATATCTTTAATGAAGCCCAGATCGTACATGCGGTCAGCTTCATCAAGCACCACAACCTGGATGGCGCCGAGGTTGATATGGTTCTGTTTGGCGTAGTCGATAAGACGGCCGGTGGTCCCAATCAGGATATCCACGCCGCTTTCCAGCACTTTCAGCTGCTTATCGTAGCCGTCGCCGCCATAGGCCAGGCCAAGCTTCAGACCAGTAGCCTGTGCCAGGGGTTCAGCGTCTGCATGGATCTGTACCGCCAGTTCTCGCGTCGGGGCCATAATTAGCGCGCGCGGCTGGTTAACTTTGCGGTCTGCAATCGCTGGGTGAGAAAGTAAATAATGGAACGTTGACGTTAAAAACGCCATCGTTTTGCCGGTACCGGTTTGCGCCTGCCCTGCAACATCGCGACCGGCCAGCGTCAGCGGCAGGGCGAGAGCCTGAATGGGCGTGCAGTTATGAAACCCTTTTGTTTCAAGGGCTTCGATCACTTTTGGGTGCAGGGCGAAGTCGGAAAACTTCTGTTCTGTTAAATGTGTTTTGCTCATAGTGTGGTAGAATATCAGCTTACTATTGCTTTACGAAAGCGTATCCGGTGAAATAAAGTCAACCTTTAGTTGGTTAATGCGACATCAACACGTCGTTGGTGGAGACAAAACCAACGTACCAGGCTTATTCCTGTGGAGTTATATATGAGCGATAAAATTATTCACCTGACTGACGACAGTTTTGACACGGACGTACTTAAGGCTGACGGGCTGATCCTCGTCGATTTCTGGGCTGAATGGTGTGGTCCTTGCAAAATGATCGCCCCGATTCTGGATGAGATCGCTGACGAATATCAGGGCAAACTGACGGTTGCCAAGCTGAACATCGACCAGAACCCGGGCACCGCACCGAAATACGGTATCCGTGGCATCCCGACCCTTCTGCTGTTCAAAAACGGCGAAGTGGCGGCGACCAAAGTGGGCGCGCTGTCCAAAGGTCAGCTGAAAGAGTTCCTGGACGCTAACCTGGCGTAAGGTTTCTCCGCTGTGCGTCCAGAGCCCCCGGCTAAATGATGTGGAACTCTGGACGCCCGGCTGAAGTCGTGCTAAGTTAGCTATGACTTCGTTTTAAACATATCTATTGTTTGAATCTTGTTTTACCCGATACTTCCCTTTGTTGACATGAACAATGCGTGAAGTGGCTAAATTCCGGGCTTGTCACTCAATCCGTCTTGTCGTTTCAGTTCTGCGTTCTTTCCCTGTGACCAGACAGCGAACAGACATGAGGTGATGGCCGCTAAACAGGCATGGATGACCCTGCCATACCATTCACAACATTAAGTTCGAGAATCACTCCGAGTTTAAGAACCCACACCATTATGAATCTTACCGAATTAAAGAATACGCCGGTTTCTGAGCTGATCACTCTCGGCGAAAATATGGGACTGGAAAACCAGGCTCGTATGCGCAAGCAGGACATCATTTTCGCCATCCTGAAGCAGCACGCTAAGAGTGGCGAAGATATCTTTGGCGACGGTGTGCTGGAGATATTGCAAGACGGATTTGGTTTCCTCCGCTCTGCAGACAGCTCCTACCTCGCCGGCCCTGACGACATCTACGTATCCCCCAGCCAAATCCGCCGTTTCAACCTCCGCACTGGTGACACCATTTCAGGTAAGATTCGTCCTCCTAAAGAGGGTGAACGCTACTTTGCGCTGTTGAAAGTCAATGAAGTTAACTTCGATAAACCAGAAAACTCGCGTAACAAGATCCTCTTTGAGAACTTAACGCCTCTGCACGCGAACTCTCGCCTGCGCATGGAGCGTGGTAACGGTTCTACCGAAGACTTAACCGCGCGCGTCCTGGATCTGGCATCGCCAATCGGTCGCGGCCAGCGTGGTCTGATTGTGGCCCCGCCAAAAGCGGGTAAAACCATGCTGCTGCAGAACATCGCGCAGAGCATTGCCTACAACCACCCAGACTGCGTGCTGATGGTGCTGCTGATTGACGAACGTCCGGAAGAAGTGACCGAGATGCAGCGTCTGGTTAAAGGTGAAGTGGTTGCTTCTACCTTCGACGAGCCAGCATCTCGCCACGTTCAGGTTGCGGAAATGGTTATCGAGAAGGCGAAACGCCTGGTTGAGCACAAGAAAGACGTGATCATCCTGCTGGACTCCATCACCCGTCTGGCACGTGCCTACAACACCGTGGTGCCAGCTTCCGGTAAAGTGTTGACCGGTGGTGTGGACGCTAACGCCCTGCACCGTCCAAAACGCTTCTTCGGTGCGGCACGTAACGTGGAAGAGGGCGGCAGCCTGACCATCATCGCAACGGCGCTGATCGATACCGGCTCCAAAATGGACGAGGTTATCTACGAAGAGTTTAAAGGTACAGGTAACATGGAACTGCACCTCTCTCGTAAAATCGCAGAAAAACGCGTCTTCCCGGCTATCGATTACAACCGTTCCGGTACCCGTAAGGAAGAACTGCTCACCACCCAGGAAGAGCTGCAGAAAATGTGGATCCTGCGCAAAATCATCCATCCAATGGGTGAAATTGACGCGATGGAATTCCTCATTAACAAACTGGCGATGACCAAAACCAACGACGATTTCTTCGACATGATGAAGCGCTCGTAACGCAAATAAAGCCAGCGAACGCCACGTTATTACGTGGCGTTTTTCTTTTATGGACTATACGCTAGTATCGCCTACTCCCAATTTTGACCGGTCAGTGCGACAATAAGATAATTCGCACAGTAAAAACATTAATAGCTTGAATAATAAACAAATGGAATTGTAAGAGGTTTGCTTTATAACTTCAGGCGCGGCCCCTTGATGGTTATACTTCCTTGACTAACATTTGTTGAGAACATCCATTGTGAACCTACTTGATACGTTTACTGAACTAACCAGTATTTTCTTGTTTACCACCTGCTTTTTGTTTCTGGCACGTAAGGTTGCAAAATATCTGGGCTTAGTGGATAAACCCAACTTCCGTAAACGTCATCAAGGCATGATCCCTCTGGTCGGTGGCATCTCTGTTTTTGCGGGGATCTGCTTCACTTTTGCTATTGCAGATTACTATATTCCGCATGCCAGGCTTTATCTCATATGCTCAACAGTTCTTGTTGTGATTGGTGCGCTGGACGATAGATACGACATCAGCGTCAAAATCCGCGCTTTCGTTCAGGCAGCTGTCGCTATTGCAATGATGGTGTTTGCTAAGTTGCACCTGAGTAGCCTGGGCTATATTTTCGGGGCCTGGGAGATGGAACTCGGCCCATTCGGCTATTTCCTGACACTTTTTGCCGTGTGGGTGGCGATTAACGCGTTCAACATGGTTGACGGTATTGATGGTTTGCTTGGTGGCCTGTCCTGCGTCTCATTTGCCGCCATTGGTTTCATTTTATGGTTCGATGGGCAATACAGCCTTGCTATGTGGTGTTTCGCCATGATTGCTGCCATCCTGCCTTATATCCTGTTAAATCTCGGCGCATTGGGCCGACGCTATAAAGTCTTCATGGGCGATGCGGGTAGCACGCTTATCGGCTTTACTGTCATTTGGATCTTGCTGGAAACCACTCAGGGCGATGTGCATCCCATCAGCCCGGTAACGGCGCTATGGATTATTGCCATCCCCTTAATGGATATGGTTGCGATTATGTATCGCCGCCTGCGTAAAGGAATGAGTCCATTCTCTGCTGACCGTCAGCACATTCATCATTTGATCATGCGAGCCGGATTCACTTCCCGGCAGGCATTTGTGCTTATTACGCTGGCGGCTGCTATTCTAGCGGGGATTGGCGTGACGGCGGAATATACGCACTTTGTGCCTGAGTGGGCCATGTTGGTATTGTTCTTGCTAGCATTTTCTCTCTACGGCTACTGCATTAAGCGCGCATGGAAGGTGGCGCGATTCATTAAACGTATTAAGCGCAGGATGCGACGTAACAGTAGCAAAAACACAACATTAACTAAGTAAAACCGGGACTATGATGACTCAACCGTTGGCGGGAGCGAAATCAGTGGTAACAGAGAATGAACTGGACATTCGGGGTTTGTTTCGCGTGTTATGGGCAGGCAAACTTTGGATTGTGGGGATCGCGCTGGGGTTTGCACTGTTAGCGCTAGCCTACACGTTCTTTGCAAAACAGGAGTGGAGCGCCACGGCAATCACGGACAGACCCACGGTTAACATGCTCGGAGGATACTACTCCCAGCAGCAGTTCCTGCGAAACCTGGATATTAAAGCCAGCCTTGCCACCCCGGACCAGGCTTCCGTTATGGATGAGGCCTACAAAGAGTTTGTGATGCAGCTGGCCTCGTGGGATACGCGCCGCGATTTCTGGTCCCAGACAGATTACTTTAAGCAGCGTCGGGTTGATAACACCAAAGCCGATGCCGCGCTGCTGGACGATCTGATTAACAATATTCAGTTCATGCCAGGCGACGTGCTGCGTAACGTCAACGACAGCGTCAAGCTGATTGCCGAAACCGCCCCGGATGCAAACAACCTGTTGCGCCAGTACGTCGCGTTTGCCAGCCAGCGTGCCGCCAGCCATCTGAATGAAGAGCTTAAAGGCGCCTGGGCAGCGCGCACTATCCAGATGAAGGCGCAGGTCAAACGTCAGGAAGAGGTGGCAAACGCCATTTTTGCGCGCCGCGTGCATAACATTCAGCAGGCGCTGAAAATTGCGGAGCAGCACAACATTTCCCGCACTGAGACGGATGTTCCGGCTGATGAATTGCCTGATTCTGAAATGTTCCTTCTTGGTCGCCCAATGCTGCAGGCGCGTCTGGAAAACCTGCAGGCCGTTGGGCCTGATTTTGATCTCGACTACGATCAAAACCGCGCGATGCTTAACACGCTTAATGTCGGTCCCTCCCTGGACCCGCGTTTTCAGACCTATCGTTATTTGAGAACGCCTGAAGAACCTGTAAAACGCGACAGTCCGCGCCGCGCATTCCTAATGATCATGTGGGGTATTGTGGGTGCACTCGTTGGTGCTGGCGTGGCGTTAACGCGTCGTCGTACAAACTAAGAACGCCGTTTACGATGAAGGCTGCGGCCTTCATCGCCTAATCGAAGAGAATCGATGTGAAAGTACTTACCGTATTTGGCACCAGGCCGGAGGCCATTAAGATGGCGCCTCTGGTTCATGCGCTGGCCAGCGATCCTGATATTGAAGCGAAGGTCTGCGTCACGGCCCAGCACCGTGAGATGCTCGATCAGGTCCTAACCCTCTTTTCCATCGTCCCGGATTACGACCTTAATATTATGAAGCCGGGACAGGGATTGACGGAAATAACCTGCCGCATTCTGCAGGATCTCAAGCCGATCCTGGAGTCATTCAAGCCCGACGTCGTGCTGGTGCACGGGGATACCACGACGACGATGGCAACAAGCCTGGCCGCGTTTTACCAGCGTATTCCCGTCGGCCATGTTGAAGCGGGTCTGCGCACCGGCAATCTTTATTCTCCGTGGCCGGAAGAGGCCAACCGTACGCTTACCGGGCATCTGGCGATGTACCATTTTGCGCCAACCGAGAACTCTCGCCAGAACCTGCTGCGTGAAAATGTCGCCGATAACAACATCTTTGTTACCGGCAATACGGTCATTGACGCGTTGATTTGGGTACGCGATCGCGTGCTGGCAAACAGCGATCTGCAGAAAGAACTCGCTGCCCGCTATCCTTTCCTGAATAACGGCAAAAAAACCATTCTGGTCACTGGCCACCGTCGCGAAAGCTTTGGTCGGGGCTTTGAGCAAATCTGTCACGCGCTGGCTGAAATCGCCGCGCAGAACGACGATGTGCAAATTGTCTATCCGGTACACCTTAACCCTAACGTCAGCGAGCCGGTCAACCGCATCCTGGGCCACGTCGAAAACGTCCTGCTGATTGAACCGCAGGACTACATGCCGTTTGTCTGGCTGATGAACCACGCCTGGCTGATCCTCACCGATTCCGGTGGGATTCAGGAAGAAGCACCCTCTCTTGGCAAGCCGGTGCTGGTGATGCGTGAAACCACTGAACGTCCGGAAGCGGTTAAAGCCGGGACAGTGCGTCTTGTCGGCACCAACGCACAGTTCATCGTCGAAGAGGTCACGCGGCTGCTACACGACGATGAAGCGTATCAGGCGATGAGCCGGGCCCACAATCCCTACGGAGATGGGCAGGCTTGTGGCCGTATTTTGCAAGCACTTAAACACAATCGGGTATCGCTATGAGTTTTACTACCATCTCTGTTATTGGTCTTGGCTACATTGGCCTGCCTACTGCGGCGGCATTCGCCTCCCGTCAAAAGCAGGTTGTTGGTGTGGATATCAACGCACGTGCGGTAGAAACCATTAATCGTGGCGAAATTCATATTGTGGAGCCCGATCTTGACCGCGTGGTGAAAGAGGCGGTTGATGGCGGCTTCCTGCGCGCCAGCACGACGCCAGTGGAAGCGGATGCCTACCTGATTGCCGTTCCAACGCCCTTTAAAGGCGACCACGAGCCCGATATGGTCTACGTCGAGGCGGCGGCAAAATCTATTGCCCCCGTGCTGAAGAAAGGGGCGCTGGTAATTCTGGAGTCGACTTCTCCCGTCGGCGCTACCGAGCAGATGGCGCAGTGGCTGGCCGATGCGCGTCCTGATTTACGCTTCCCGCAGCAGGCCGGTGAGCAGGCGGATATCAACATCGCCTACTGCCCGGAGCGCGTGCTGCCGGGGCAGGTGATGGTCGAACTGATTAAAAACGACCGGGTGATAGGCGGCATGACGCCGGTCTGTTCTGAACGCGCCAGCGCGCTGTACAAGATTTTCCTGGAAGGCGAATGCGTGGTAACCAACTCCCGCACCGCCGAGATGTGCAAGCTGACGGAAAACAGCTTCCGTGACGTTAACATCGCCTTCGCAAACGAACTGTCGCTGATCTGTGCCGATCAGGGGATTAACGTCTGGGAGTTAATCCGCCTGGCGAATCGCCATCCGCGCGTCAACATTCTCCAGCCTGGCCCAGGGGTGGGCGGTCACTGTATCGCCGTCGATCCGTGGTTTATCGTGGCGCAGAACCCGGCGCAGGCGCGCCTGATTCGCACCGCGCGTGAAGTGAACGATAGCAAACCTCACTGGGTGCTCAACCAGGTTAAAGCGACGGTAGCGGATTGTCTGGCAGAGAGCGGCAAGCGCGCCAGCGAGCTGAAAATTGCCTGCTTTGGTCTGGCATTTAAACCCAATATTGACGATCTGCGCGAAAGCCCGGCGATGGAAATTGCTGAGATGATTGCCGAATGGCATAAGGGCGAAACGCTGGTGGTCGAGCCAAATATTCATGAACTGCCGGCAAAACTGGCGGGGCACTGCACGCTGACGGCGCTGGATGACGCGCTGGCGACAGCGGATGTGCTGGTGCTGCTGGTGGACCATAAAGAATTTAAAGCGACGTCCGGTGACGCGGTGCGTCAGCAGTATGTGGTTGATACCAAAGGCGTCTGGCGTTGAGTAAACTTCACGGCGTGCTGGAATCCCTTGAGTGGGAAAGCGCTTTTTTTGCTCGCCCCTCGGCGATCGTCCGCTGGCGCGAGAATGCGCCAGCTTTGCAGGACGCTGACTTCAGCGCCTGGCAGCGCGTACAGGCTAAGATCCCGGCGGACCGTGCCGACCTGCTTGACGCGCTCCAGCAACATGGTTTTCAACTGGTTGAAGGCGAGGTAGACCTTTCCATCACCCTTACCCGGCACGATGCGTCCGGCGCGGAAATTGCAACGGAACAGGACATTCCTGTGCTGCGCCAGATGGCGGCCCGAGCGTTTGCGCAGAGCCGCTTTCGCACGCCCTGGTATGCGCCTGACGATAGCGGACGTTTCTATGCCCAGTGGGTAGAGAATGCGGTCAAAGGTACCTTTGACCACGTCTGCCTGATTTTCCGTGCAGCGAACGGCCAGATCCAAGGATTTGTCTCGCTGCGCAAGCTTAACGAGCGCGAGGCGCGTATTGGCTTATTAGCCGGGCGCGGCATGGGGGAGAAACTCATGCAGGCGGCGCTGCACTGGGCGCAGCTGCAGCAGGTTGAGACGCTGCGGGTGGCGACCCAGGTGGGCAACACCGCCGCGCTTAAACGTTATATTGCGAGTGGTGCCAACATCGACGCCACCGCCTACTGGTTATACAGGTGACAAGATGATTCCATTTAACGCACCACCCGTCGTGGGAACCGAGCTCGACTATATGCAGTCTGCCATGGGCAGCGGCAAACTCTGCGGTGACGGCGGTTTTACCCGTCGCTGTCAGCAGTGGATGGAGCAGCGTTTTCGCAGTGCTAAAGTGCTGCTGACCCCGTCCTGCACGGCATCGCTGGAAATGGCGGCCCTGCTGCTGGATATCCAGCCCGGTGATGAAGTGATCATGCCGAGCTATACCTTCGTCTCTACCGCGAATGCATTTGTCCTGCGCGGAGCGAAAATCGTCTTTGTGGATATCCGCCCGGACACCATGAACATTGATGAGACGCTGATTGAAGCGGCGATCACCGACAAAACGCGTGCGATTGTGCCGGTTCACTACGCGGGCGTGGCCTGTGAAATGGACACCATCATGGCAATCGCCAAAAAGCACAACCTGTTTGTGGTAGAAGATGCCGCGCAGGGCGTGATGTCCACCTACAAGGGGCGCGCGCTGGGCACTATCGGCCACATCGGCTGCTTCAGCTTCCACGAAACGAAAAACTATACGGCGGGTGGCGAAGGCGGTGCGACGTTGATTAACGATCGTGCCCTGGTTGAGCGTGCGGAAGTGATCCGTGAAAAAGGCACCAACCGCAGCCAATTCTTCCGCGGTCAGGTTGATAAGTACACCTGGCGCGATATCGGCTCAAGCTATCTGATGGCCGACCTGCAGGCAGCGTACCTGTGGGCACAGCTGGAAGCGGCAGAGCGAATTAATCTCCAGCGCCTGTCCCTGTGGCAAACCTATTACGATGCGCTTGAGCCGCTGGCAAAAGCCGGACGTATTGAGCTGCCAACCATTCCGGCCGATTGCGTTCACAACGCCCACATGTTTTACATCAAGCTGCGCGATAACGACGATCGCAGCCAGCTCATCGCCTGGCTTAAAGAAGCCGAAATTATGGCGGTCTTTCACTATATTCCGCTGCACTCCAGCCCGGCGGGCGAAGCGTTTGGGATGTTCGCAGGTGAAGACCGTTACACCACGAAAGAAAGTGAGCGTTTGCTTCGCCTGCCACTGTTCTTCAACCTCGCGCCAGTTAACCAGCGTACGGTGATCAATACCCTTCTGAGCTATTTCGGCTGATATGTCTCTGGCAAAAGCATCGGTGTGGACCGCCGCGTCCACGCTTGTAAAAATTGGTGCCGGACTGCTGGTCGTCAAGCTGCTGGCCGTCTCATTCGGCCCCTCAGGCGTCGGGCTGGCGGGCAACTTCCGCCAGCTTGTTACCGTCCTTGGGGTGCTGGCCGGTGCCGGAATCTTCAACGGCGTGACCAAATACGTTGCCCAGTATCATGATGATGCGGCTCAGCTTCGCAGGGTAGTGGGCACCGCGTCGGCAATGGTCACGGGCTTTTCGACCCTGCTGGCGATTGTGTTTCTGCTGGCCGCGGCGTCCATTAGCCAGGGATTGTTCGGGCACACCCATTATCAGGGGCTCGTGCGTCTGGTCGCGCTGGTCCAGATGGGCATTGCCTGGGCCAACCTGCTGCTGGCGCTGATGAAAGGTTTTCGCGATGCTGCCGGAAACGCGCTTGCGCTCATCCTGGGTAGCGTCATCGGCGTGATTGCCTATTATTTCTGCTACCGCCTGGGTGGCTATGAAGGCGCACTGCTTGGGCTGGCGCTGGTTCCCGCACTGGTTGTTGTGCCTGCGGCGTTCATGCTGATGCGCCAGGGCGTTATCCCTCTGAGCTACCTGAAACCGCAATGGGATAAGGTGCTTGCCAGCCAGCTGGGTAAGTTTACCCTGATGGCGCTCATTACTTCCGTCACGCTGCCGGTGGCCTACGTGATGATGCGAAACCTGCTGGCGGCGCATTACAGCTGGGATGAGGTAGGGATCTGGCAGGGCGTAAGCAGTATTTCCGATGCTTACCTCCAGTTTATAACGGCTTCCTTTAGCGTTTATTTGCTGCCAACCTTATCGCGTCTGACGTCCAGGCAGGATATTACCCGCGAAATTTTCCGCTCCCTGCGTTTTGTATTACCCGCAGTGGCGGCGGCCAGTTTGACCGTCTGGTTATTGCGTGATGTCGCCATCTGGCTGCTGTTCTCGGCGAAGTTTACCGCCATGCGCGATCTTTTTGCCTGGCAACTGGTGGGTGATGTGCTGAAAGTGGGTGCTTACGTTTTCGGCTATCTGGTGATTGCGAAAGCCTCGCTGCGGCTGTATATCCTCGCGGAGGTTAGCCAGTTTGCATTGCTGACAGCATTTTCGCACTGGCTGATACCCGCGCACGGTGCGCTGGGGGCGGCTCAGGCCTACATGGCAACCTATATCGTTTATTTCGCTGCCTGCTGCGGCGTATTTTTATTGTGGCGTAAACGCGCATGACTGCACTGATTCACATCCTGGGATCGGATATCCCACACCATAACCAGACCGTTTTGCGGTTCTTCAACGACGAGCTGGCATCGGGCAATCCTGATGCGCGCGAGTTTATGGTTGCAGGTCAGGATAATGGCCTGAGCGCGGCGTTTCCGGCGCTGACAATCACCTTCTGGCCGGATAAAGCTACCCTGGCGAAGGCGGTTATTGCCAAAGCCAAAGCGGATCGTGAGCAACGTTTCTTTTTCCACGGGCAGTTCAATACCGGCCTGTGGCTGGCTCTGCTCAGCGGGGGAATTAAACCCTCCCAGTGCAACTGGCATATCTGGGGAGCCGATCTCTACGAAGTCTCGCGCGGCTGGAAATTCCGTCTTTTCTATCCGCTGCGTCGCATGGCGCAGGGAAGGGTGGGCCGCGTTTTTGCCACCCGTGGCGATCTGAATTATTTTGCGAAGCAGCACCCTAACGTGCGCGGTGAGCTACTCTATTTCCCAACCCGTATGGATCCGGCGCTGAACACCATGGCGAATGACGCGGTTCGCGAAGGCAAGCTGACGGTGCTGGTGGGGAATTCCGGCGACCGCAGTAACGAACATGTCGCCGCGCTCCGGGCGGTACACCAGCAGTTTGGCGACACGGTGAACGTGGTGGTGCCGATGGGTTATCCGGCCAATAACGACGCCTACATTGATGAGGTTCGCCAGCAGGGGCTTGCGTTATTCAGCGAAGAAAATCTGCACATTCTCAGCGAAAAGCTGGAGTTTGATGACTATCTTGCGCTGCTGCGAAAATGCGATCTGGGCTATTTCATCTTTGCTCGCCAGCAGGGGATTGGTACGCTGTGCCTGCTGATTCAGGCGGGTGTACCGTGCGTGCTTAATCGTGAAAACCCGTTCTGGCAGGACATGGCCGAGCAGCATATTCCGGTGTTGTTCACCTCAGACGCGCTGAATGTCGAAGTGGTACGTGAAGCACAACGCCAGCTCACGCTGGTGGATAAAAATAGCATCGACTTTTTCAGCCCGAATTACCTCACGCCGTGGCACCGCGCGCTGCGTATCGCTTCAGGAGACAACGCATGAGTCAGTTGCAGTTTAGCGGCTTACTGGTTGTCTGGCTTCTGAGCACGCTATTTATCGCCACGCTCACCTGGTTTGAGTTCCGCCGGGTGCGCTTCAACTTTAACGTGTTCTTCTCGTTGCTGTTTCTGCTGACCTTCTTTTTCGGCTTCCCGCTGACCAGCGTTCTGGTCTTCCGTTTTGACGTGAGCGTCGCGCCGCCGGAAATTCTTCTCCAGGCCCTGCTGGCGGCGACCTGCTTCTATGGTGTTTACTACGTCACCTATAAAACGCGTCTGCGACCAGCGCAGGCCGCTGCCCCGCGTCGGGCGCTCTTTACCATGAACCGGGTGGAGACCCATCTGACGTGGGTGATGCTCATGACCATCGCCCTGGTCAGCGTCGGCATCTTCTTCATGCATAACGGCTTCCTGCTGTTTAAGCTTCACTCCTACAGCCAGATTTTTTCGGCTGAAGTCTCAGGCGTGGCGCTTAAGCGATTCTTCTATTTCTTCATCCCGGCGATGCTGGTGATCTTCTTCCTTCGCCAGGACAGCAAGGCATGGCTGTTCTTCCTGGTCAGTACGGTTGCGTTCGGTATCCTGACCTACATGATCGTGGGCGGTACGCGTGCCAACATTATCATCGCTTTCGCTATCTTCCTGTTCATCGGCATCATCCGCGGCTGGATCTCGCTGTGGATGCTGGTTGCGGCAGGGGTATTTGGCATTGTGGGGATGTTCTGGCTGGCGCTGAAGCGCTACGGGATGAACGTGGCGGGCGACGAGGCGTTTTACACATTCCTCTACCTGACGCGCGACACCTTCTCGCCGTGGGAAAACCTGGCATTGTTGCTGCAAAACTACGACAAGATTGATTTCCAGGGGCTGGCGCCGATTGTGCGCGATTTCTACGTCTTTATCCCGAGCTGGCTCTGGCCGGACCGCCCTGGCGTAGTACTCAATACCGCGAACTATTTTACCTGGGAAGTGCTGAACAACCATTCGGGCCTGGCGATCTCGCCAACCTTGATTGGTTCCCTGGTGGTGATGGGGGGAGGCTGGTTTATCCTGCCGGGCGCGTTTGTCGTAGGGTTGATTATTAAGTGGTTTGACTGGCTTTACGTGCGCGGTAACGAAGAGACCAACCGCTATAAAGCGGCCATTTTGCACAGTTTCTGCTTTGGTGCCATTTTCAATATGATCGTTCTGGCGCGCGAGGGGCTGGACTCGTTCGTTTCGCGCGTGGTGTTCTTCATGGTCGTTTTTGGCATCTGCCTGTTACTGGCCAAACTGTTGTACTGGCTGTTCGACAGCGCTGGGCTTGTGCACAAGCGCGAGCCACAGGGCAGCACAACGCTGTCGCAAGTCTGAGTAGGGAAAGTAATGACTGATAAAACTTCTGCACCGCGCTATGCGCTTCGTGGTTTGCAGCTGATTGGCTGGCGCGACATGCAGCACGCGCTGGATTTTCTGTTCGCCGACGGGCAGATGAAATCCGGTACGCTGGTCGCTATCAATGCGGAAAAGATGCTGGCGGTGGAAGATAACGCCGAAGTCAAAAGCCTGATAGAAGCGGCTGAATTTAAATACGCGGACGGTATCAGCGTGGTCCGCTCTATCCGTAAAAAGTATCCTGACGCTAATGTATCTCGCGTGGCGGGTGCCGATCTCTGGGAGCAGCTTATGGCCCGCGCTGGTGCGGAGGGCACGCCGGTGTTCCTGATAGGCGGTAAGCCTGAGGTGCTGGCCGAGACCGAAGAGAAACTGCGTCGTCAATGGAATGTTAATATCGTTGGCAGCCAGAATGGTTACTTCAAGCCTGAAGACCAGCAGGCTTTGTTTGCCCGCGTGCGCGACAGCGGGGCAAAAATCGTCACCGTGGCGATGGGGTCCCCGCGCCAGGAGATCCTGATGCGCGACTGCCGTCTGGTCTGCCCGGATGCGCTTTATATGGGCGTCGGCGGCACCTACGATGTCTTTACCGGCCACGTGAAGCGCGCGCCGAAGATTTGGCAAAATATGGGGCTGGAGTGGCTCTACCGCCTGCTCTCCCAACCCACCCGCATTAAACGACAGATTCGACTGCTTCGCTACCTCACCTGGCACTATACCGGTAAAATGTAATCAAAATGTAGCGCGATATGCTGTTCGCGCTGCAACTCACCTGCAAAACTGCTGATAATTTGTGCAATGCATTCATTTTTTTAATGCATCGTTTGCCATTTGGCCTATTTTAAGAAACCATTCGCACCGTATTTAAGTACCCCTAAAAAACAATAACCGGTGTTAAGCCGGGAAACAGCAAACACAATCGAGGATCTATGGCAGAGAAACAACCGGAGCTACAGCGTGGGCTGGAAGCTCGTCATATCGAACTGATAGCGCTGGGCGGCACTATCGGCGTTGGCCTGTTTATGGGCTCCGCAAGCACCCTCAAATGGGCAGGCCCTTCCGTATTACTGGCGTATATTATCGCCGGGCTGTTTGTTTTCTTCATCATGCGCTCAATGGGCGAAATGCTCTTTCTGGAGCCGGTGACCGGTTCCTTCGCCGTTTACGCACACCGCTATATGAGCCCGTTCTTCGGCTACCTGACGGCCTGGTCATACTGGTTTATGTGGATGGCGGTGGGCATCTCTGAAATCACCGCCATAGGGGTTTATGTCCAGTTCTGGTTCCCGGACATGGTCCAGTGGATACCGGCACTCATTGCCGTGGGGCTGGTGGCGCTGGCAAACCTGGCCGCCGTGCGCCTTTACGGTGAAATCGAGTTCTGGTTTGCGATGATCAAGGTGACCACTATCATCGTGATGATTGTTATTGGCCTGGGCGTGATTTTCTATGGCTTTGGCAACGGCGGACACGCCATCGGCTTTGGCAACCTGACTGAACACGGCGGCTTCTTCGCCGGCGGCTGGAAGGGCTTCCTGACGGCGCTGTGTATTGTTGTGGCCTCGTATCAGGGCGTGGAGCTGATCGGGATTACCGCCGGGGAAGCGAAAAACCCGCAGGTTACGCTGCGTAGCGCGGTGGGCAAAGTGCTGTGGCGCATCCTGATTTTCTACGTGGGCGCAATCTTCGTTATTGTGACCATCTTCCCGTGGAACGAAATCGGCACGACGGGGAGTCCGTTCGTATTAACCTTTGCGAAGATTGGGATTACAGCAGCAGCGGGTATCATCAACTTTGTGGTCCTGACGGCAGCGCTTTCAGGCTGTAACAGCGGGATGTACAGCTGTGGCCGTATGCTCTACGCGCTCTCGAAAAACAACCAGCTGCCTGCGGCAATGAGTAAAGTATCACGTGCTGGCGTGCCGGTAGCGGGCGTCGCGGTCTCCATTGTCATCCTGCTGATTGGCTCCTGCCTGAATTACATCATCCCTAATCCGCAGCGCGTGTTTGTTTACGTCTACAGCGCCAGCGTGCTGCCGGGCATGGTGCCGTGGTTTGTTATCCTCATCAGCCAGCTGCGTTTTCGCCATGCGCATAAAAAAGCGATCGCCAGCCATCCGTTCCGCTCGATCCTTTTCCCGTATGCGAACTATTTGACGATGGCATTCCTGATTTGCGTATTAATTGGAATGTACTTTAATGAAGATACCCGCATGTCGCTGTTTGTCGGACTGATCTTCCTGGCGGCAGTGACGGTCGCGTATAAGCTTTTTGGCCTGGGTCGCCGTGCCACCACGCAGAAAGTGGAGGAATAAGCGGCAAAATGTGCAAACCATAACCAAACGCGCATTTTTTTCAAAAAAGCACTAGACAGCGGGGACGGAGGTACGTAATATCCAGCCCCGCAACGGCGCTAAGCGCCCGTAGCTCAGCTGGATAGAGCGCTGCCCTCCGGAGGCAGAGGTCTCAGGTTCGAATCCTGTCGGGCGCGCCATTTTAGTTCCCGGCGCTAGAGCTGCGGTGGTCTGAGAAGTAGTCAGTACCGCGTGAAAGAATACAGTGGTGGCTATAGCTCAGTTGGTAGAGCCCTGGATTGTGATTCCAGTTGTCGTGGGTTCGAATCCCATTAGCCACCCCATTATTGAAAGAGTTGTGAATTGCGAAGGTGGCGGAATTGGTAGACGCGCTAGCTTCAGGTGTTAGTGTCCTTAGGATGTGGGGGTTCGAGTCCCCCCCCTCGCACCACGACTTTTTAAATGAATTGAACTAAAAATTCAAAAAAGCAGTACATCGGCGAGTAGCGCAGCTTGGTAGCGCAACTGGTTTGGGACCAGTGGGTCGGAGGTTCGAATCCTCTCTCGCCGACCAATTTTGAACCCCGCTTCGGCGGGGTTTTTTGTTTTCTGTAAGTTTTCTCCCCTGTCGTTATCTCCAGAAAGTACCCTTTATCATTGTCGCGATTCAGTGACATGCAAATCATTGAAAATAAGATAAATAATTATTTATGGGATTTACTGTCTCTTCCTGGCGACATATTTCTGCTTTTGCCGATACGCTATGAAGCTTCAGAGGCTACTTAACAGCATAATTTCCTTTTATCTTAAAATGTTGCGCCATGTAAAAGTTCTGCGTGTAAATCTGGCACGTTACGTGCAATAATATACGCGTAGATGCTCATTCCATCTCTTATGTTCGCCTTAGTGCCTCATAAACTCAGGAATGACGCAGAGCCATTTACGGTGCTTATCGTCCACTGACAGATGTCGCTTCGGCCTCATCAGACACCATGGACATAACGTTGAGTGAAGCACCAAATATGTTGTCTTACAGACCTGTTTTAACGCCTGCTTTTATAGCAGGCGTTTTTTTATGTCTTATTCCCGATACCCACGCATGATCAGGGCGACCAACAGCAGGGCGGCTGACGAGACCGTATAGAGCGCCAGCACTGAGCCAAGACCAACAGCCACTATCGCTGTAATGCCGGTGAAAAGCGAGGCGCTGAGCGTTTGCCAGCGCCAGGCTTTACCGCTGGCTGACGCGGTTTGCGTGATATGAAAACTGCTGAGTACGCCAAACGTGCCGGCTGCGAAGAGAACGTTTGAGGCCAGATGCGCGATAAAGATCATCCCCAGCGCACATGCCATCCACCCGGAAAACAACGGCAGCATTCCATAAGCGGCAAGAAAAATACCGAGACAAACGATGATTCGCGGCGTGTGGACGGCAAAGCGCGTCAGGCTCTCTTTTTTTAGCAGCATGGGGCCGCAAAGTTGCCCCATGCTCCTTGCGAAAAGCAGAGGCAGAGCAAGGCCCGCCGCATCCTGAGGATGGAGCTGCTGCGCCAGGGCCGGAAGTAGCGCCATAGCCGGTGAGCCGACGGCCGCCAGCGCCGGCAAAATGAGCAGGCTGCGCTTTTGCCGAACGGTCAACGTCCGCCAGCGCAGTGGCGCGTGGGCTGCCTCTTCACCGGGGAGAGGTAGCAATGGCGCAGAAAACCGCCGCCCAGCCAGCCACAGCAGCAGCAGCGACCCGAGAAAACTGGCGGCATCAATAGCCAGCAAGGTAAACACGGAGGTCTGCTTGAATAGCACCACGCCGAGTCCAGTACCTAATAACACCTGAGAAGCAAAAATCACATTTTCCAGACAGGTCGCAGCAGGCAGCTCTGTTTCGCTAAGTCCGCGTTTAAAGAGCAATGTCAGCGCGGGCCAGCTCATCCCGCTGAGCAGCGCTTCGGTGGATTGCACGGCGAGTAGCGAGGCAATGCTGTGATAACCCGCACCGAGCAGGGGGAAGAGCAGGGCGAGCAATCCCAGCCCCTCGGTCACTATCAGCAGGAATACTGGAGAATAGCGCGAGCACAGCTTTTCGCCGATCGCGCTGCCGATGAATCCCGGAACCGTTGCGAAAAGAAAAGCGAGGGTGAGCAGGGCGGGCGGGGCCGACCACGCTAACAGTAAACCAAAGACCACGACCTGGGTTAAACCATTTCCCAGCGAAGAAAAGATAAAAGCACAGGCAAGCAGGCGCAGCCAGCGGTGGCAGCGCAGCGCTTCAATAAGCGCATACAAAAGCGAGTTCATGAAGATTTCCTTTCAAAAACGATTTAATCCACGCTGCAGAAAGTGCGCGTGTGTGAAAAAAGGTTAATGAAAAGACATCGTTACATTGGCGGGTTCGTTTGCAGATGTGGGTGTAAAGAATGTAGCAGGAGAAAGGCGATAAAAAAAGGAGGCCGTCTGGCCTCCTTTTTTATTTATTGCGGGTTACCGTTATTTTGCAGCGTCAGCAACAGCCCATCGCGCCGCATGGCGGCCGCCTCTTCTGGCTTATGCTGTTTGTCCAGCGTATCGGCAAGCCACGCGTAGTCAAACGCGTCCGGACGCTGTTTCAGTGCCGCACGGAAGGCCAGGCTCGCCTCTTGCCATTCGCCGTGCTTCATCAGCGACTGGCCCAGGGTACTCCACAGTAGCGGACGGTCACCGACGGTTTTGATCTGCTGGCGCAGCACTTTTTCGACCTGCTCAGGGTTATTGGTTTTCAGGCGCGGGATCACCATGACCAGGCGATCGTCGTACTGGCGCTTCAGGCCGTCGAGAAGGATCTCCTGGGCAGTGTCATGATCGTCACATTCAATAAGATGTTCCGCCATGGCCACCTGCAGGGGGACCTGCTGGCGCGTTTTCCGGCTCTGATTCTTCCACCAGGTTTTCAGGCCTTCGCTGCCCAGGTCGGCGCGCGCCTGATCCATCAGGCCAATCCATGCCAGACGCTGAAGTTCATCACGATGTTCATCATCACCCACCTCGGCCTTCGCCATCGACGGAATGATGTCCAGCAACGAGCCCCACGCTCCGGTACGAATATAGGCCTGCTCCGCAAGGCGCAGGACTTCCGGATGACGCGGTGCGATTTCCAGCAGACGGTCAATGCCGTGGCGCGCCGCGTGGTTCTCATTGCGCGCGAGCTGCAGGCGGACGCGGGTAATTTCCACTGGGATCGGGTCGCCAGACGCCAGTTCTGACGCGCGTTCCAGATGCTGGTTAGCGCGGGCTTCATCACCGCGCTGCTGCGCCGCTTCGGCGGCCAGAAGATAGTTCACCACCGGCTGTTCCGCGTGATCGGCGTTTTTCGACATCAGCTTTTCAACCTGCTGGTAATCGCCTTCGGCCAGCTTTAGCAGTGCCTGTTCCGTTTGCTTACGGGCGCGGCGGCGCTTACGGCCAACGAACCAGCCGCGGGTATGGGCACCGGTGCGGAAAATACGGCGCAGGATCCATTCAACGGCAAGCAGGACTACGACGCCGAGGATCAGAACGATCGCCAGACCCGTTACGCTGGTTTCAATGTTGTAGTTATCGGTCTGGATCAGGACGTATCCCTGATGACCCGCAAGCATCGGGCCCAGGACGATCCCGGCGATCAGTAGGATGAAGAGTAAAAGGACTTTTAGCATCATTACTCTCCCTGTGGCGCGCTTTCAGGCGCTGGTGCCGCCGCTGTGCCGGTCTGCCCGGCCGGAACGCCCGGCTGCGCCAGCAGGTTACGCACGCGCGTCTGCATCAGCTTCTCCAGAATCGGCTGGCTGGCCAGTTTATCCGGCACGTTCATGGTGATGTTCTGCTGGCTCAGCTTGTCGATATCTTCGAGGAAGGCGGTGGTCGTTGCATCATCGGTGTTGTAGTAGGCGCGTACCCACGTCGAGACGTTATCCAGCGCCTGTTTGTACGTTTCTTCCTGATGGCGCGGCACGGCCTGCGCCGCGACCAGCAGGCGGGAACGGATGTTTTCGCGCAGATAGATATCCTGATTCGGCGCTAACAGCGGTACGGCGGTTTCATCGCGACGGCGGATGGTGATGAAGCTGTCCATAAAGTTCTGCCAGCTTTTCTGCAGGTTTATGCGCCATTCGCTCAGGGAGCTGGACAGCTCGGTACCGTCAGAGTCCATCGGGGAGTCGTCGTCATTGTTATCCGCCAGCTGCAGGTTATCTATTTGATTCGAAAGCTGGTTCACCTTGAGGATAATGCCGTCGTAATCCACCTGTGAAACGGCGGAGAGGCTGGCGATATCTTCGGTAATCGCACGGCGCGCAGTAATGAGGCTCGGGTCGTTCATGTCGGCCAGGCTCGCATCGGCGCTTTTCAGCAGCGCGGCGGCGGTGGTCACGTCCTGATCGCTCCACAGCTTACGCCCGGCGAGTTTGACGAGGAAATCGGCCTGCGAGAGCAGCCAGGTTTTGGCATCGGTGCCGGAAATCGTGGCGACTTTCTGCTGTACTTCGCCCAGCTGTTTGGTCAGCTCTTCCTGTTTGCTGTTCGCCTCGGCAAGCGCGGCGGCCTGCTGCTTAATCACCGCTTCCAGCTCGGTTTTCTGCGTTTCCTGCGCTTTTTGCAGGGAGGTAAGCTGATTGACCAGCGTATCGCTGGTGGCCGTCTGGTTAGCACTCTGTTGCTTTACCAGACCATACAGGCCGACGCCTGCTGCCAGCGCAATGGCGATGGCAATCGCGCTCAGCGCGAGGCTGGTTTTATTGCTGCCGTTTTTCTTCTCAGCGGTTTTCTCAGTCGTCTCTGGCTGTGGCGTTGTCTCCACAGTCTCCCTGGTCTCTTCAACCACGGCGGAGGATTTTTCGTGTTCCGTCATTATGGCTTCCCATTTGAGAGTTATTGTAATGCGCGCAGCAGCGCATCGTTGTCGGCGTTATCAGCGATCCGAATATCCTGCCAGCCCAGTTCCCGGGCGAGGTTCGCCAGACGCTCACTGACGACCAGAAGCCGACAGCGGAGTAACCAGTTTTCGCGATACCAACGCGGTATCAGCGACCAAAGCTGTTGTAACATTTCACCGCTGGTGACCACCAGCGTATTAATACCGCGCGCGTGCCAGCGCATCGCCTCTTCTGCACCGTCGTAGTGTTTCGCACAGCGCTGGTAGCACTCAACAAACGTGACGTCAGCCCCGCGTTCCCGCAGCGTTTCACCCAGCAGTTCGCGGCCACCGTTGCCGCGCAAAATGAGCGCGCGCTTTCCGGCAATAGTTTGTAATTCAGGTAATTGTAGCAAGACTTCGCTGATTTCCCGATCCAACGGGTAGCGAACGTCTGTTCCACTCACGGTATGTAAGGCCAGCGCGGTGGTTCTGCCGATAGCGAAATAGCGCGGAGCGGTCGGCCAGCGTGTCCCCGCCTGTTGCAGCTGCGCATGGGCAAATTCCACGGCATGCTGCGATAGCGCAAACAGCAGGTCGCCTTCCTGCAGGGTATTCATCTGGTCGGCGAGCGCAGAGAGCTCCCGACCGGGGGAGAATTCAATTAGCGGAAAACTCCAGGCCACCTGCCCCAGTGCGCGCAGACGGCTCACTAACTGCTCTCCTGCGGGAGAAGGGCGGGTGACAAGAATACTCATGCAGGGGGTTCTCCGTTATAGACCTCGGCCAGAATTTCACGCGCGCCGTTATTCAGCAGCTCTTCCGCCAGTGACACGCCAAGCGCTTCGGCATCCTGCGGCTTGCCGCGACGTTCGCCGCGCACCATCTGTGAACCGTCCGGCGCGCCCACCAGCGCACGCAGCCACAGTTCACCGTCTGTTAATTCAGCATAGCTGCCAATCGGCACCTGACACCCACCTTCGAGGCGAGTATTCATCGCCCGCTCGGCTTTTACGCGGGTTGCGGTCTCGTCATGGTTCAGCGGAGCGAGCAGCTCGCGGGTACGCGCATCGTCCAGACGGCACTCAATACCGACGGCGCCCTGTCCGACGGCCGGCAGCGACAGCTCTGGCGGCAACGCCACGCGAATACGTTCCTCCAGCCCCAGGCGCTTCAGGCCTGCAACCGCAAGAATAATGGCATCGTAATCGCCGTTATCCAGCTTGCCCAGACGCGTGCCAACGTTACCGCGCAGCGAGCGGATGATAAGGTCAGGACGACGCTCCGCCAGCTGACACTGACGGCGTAAACTGGACGTGCCAACCACGCTACCCGCCGGCAGCGCGTCGAGCGAGTCATAGTGGTTCGAGACAAACGCGTCACGCGGATCTTCGCGCTCGCAGATGGTCACCAGCCCCAGCCCTTCCGGGAACTCGACGGGCACGTCTTTCATCGAATGTACGGCGATATCGGCGCGGTTCTCAAGCAATGCCAGTTCCAGCTCTTTGACAAACAGGCCCTTGCCGCCCACTTTCGCCAGCGGCGTATCCAGAATCACGTCACCGCGCGTGACCATCGGCACCAGCTCGACGCGCAATCCACTGTGGCAGGCTTCAAGGCGCTGCTTAACATAATGTGCCTGCCAGAGCGCGAGAGGGCTTTGGCGTGTGGCAATTCTCAAAACATTGTCTAACATGCTTGTTACCGTCATTATCAATCGCTAACCATCCTAACATTGTTGACTCTGGGATGGCAGTTTTACGGTTGATGAAGCGTGAGAGGGACAAGGCGGCGTATTCGTCAGCCATAGCCGTATTCAGGAATTTACACGTACAGAACGGTGCTACACTTGTATGTAGCGCATCTTTCTTTACGGTCAACCGGCAAGGTGTTAAATTGATCACGTTTTAGACCATTTTTTCGTCGGTACCACCATAATGACAAGGGCGAAAAAAGGGTAACGGTTATCTTTTTGAAATACTGCGGGCTCGCTGTTATTCGTGTTTTGAATAGCTTACGACACCCGGAAACATCAGGCGATACGTCTTGTACCTCTATATTGAGACTCTGAAACAGAGACTGGATGCCATAAATCAACTGCGTGTGGATCGCGCGCTTGCTGCCATGGGCCCTGCTTTCCAGCAGGTATACAGTCTGCTGCCGACATTATTGCACTATCACCACCCGCTAATGCCTGGCTACCTTGATGGTAACGTTCCCCAGGGCATTTGCCTCTTCACGCCTGATGAAACCCAACAGCATTATTTGAACGAGCTGGAACTCTACCGCGGCATGCCGCCTCAGGTTTCTCCGAAAGGTGAACTGCCGATTACCGGCGTTTACTCGATGGGGAGCACCTCATCGGTAGGGCAGAGCTGTTCTTCGGATCTGGATATCTGGGTCTGCCATCAATCCTGGCTCGATAACGAAGAGCGCCAGCTGCTGCAGCGTAAATGCAGCCTGCTGGAAAGCTGGGCGGCCTCGCTTGGCGTGGAAGTGAGCTTCTTCCTGATTGATGAAAACCGTTTCCGCCATAATGAAAGCGGCAGTCTGGGTGGTGAGGACTGCGGCTCGACTCAGCACATCCTGTTGCTGGATGAATTTTACCGTACTGCCGTTCGTCTGGCCGGGAAGCGTATTCTGTGGAATATGGTCCCGTGCGAAGAAGAAGAGCATTACGACGACTACGTTATGTCGCTTTACGCGCAGGGCGTACTGACGCCAAACGAATGGCTGGACCTGGGCGGCCTCAGCTCCCTGTCCGCCGAAGAGTACTTTGGTGCAAGCCTCTGGCAGCTCTACAAGAGCATTGATTCACCGTACAAAGCGGTGCTGAAAACCCTGCTGCTTGAAGCCTACTCGTGGGAATACCCTACGCCGCGCCTGCTGGCGAAAGATATCAAGCAGCGCCTGCACGATGGCGAAATTGTCTCCTACGGGCTCGACGCCTACTGCATGATGCTGGAGCGCGTTACCGAATACCTGAAAGCCATTGATGACACCACGCGTCTTGACCTGGTGCGTCGATGTTTCTATCTCAAGGTCTGTGAAAAGCTGAGCCGTGAGCGCGCCTGCGTGGGCTGGCGTCGTGAAGTGGTCAGTCAGCTAGTGAAAGAGTGGGGATGGGACGAAGCGCGTCTGTCCATGCTCGACAACCGCGCCAACTGGAAGATCGATCAGGTGCGTGAAGCGCACAACGAACTGCTCGACGCGATGATGCAAAGCTACCGTAACCTGATCCGCTTTGCGCGCCGCAATAACCTTAGCGTCTCCGCCAGCCCGCAGGATATCGGGGTGTTGACCCGCAAGCTGTACGCCGCGTTTGAAGCGCTGCCGGGTAAAGTGACGCTGGTTAACCCGCAGATTTCGCCTGACCTGTCAGAACCGAACCTGACCTTTATCTATGTGCCGCCGGGCCGCGCGAACCGCACCGGGTGGTATCTGTACAACCGTGCGCCAAGCATGGATTCCATCATCAGCCATCAGCCGCTGGAATATAACCGCTATCTGAACAAGCTGGTGGCGTGGGCCTGGTTTAACGGCCTGCTGACCTCGCGCACGCGCCTGTTTATCAAAGGCAACGAGGTGGTCGATCTCGCCAAGCTGCAGGAGATGGTGGCGGATGTCTCGCACCACTTCCCGCTGCGTCTGCCTGCCCCAACACCAAAAGCGCTCTACAGCCCGTGCGAGATCCGTCACCTGGCGATCATCGTCAACCTGGAGTACGACCCGACGGCGGCCTTCCGCAATCAGGTGGTCCATTTTGACTTCCGCAAGCTGGACGTCTTCAGCTTTGGCGAGCAGCAAAACTGCCTGGTGGGCAGCGTAGACCTGCTGTACCGCAACTCGTGGAACGAAGTGCGTACCCTGCACTTCAACGGCGAGCAGGCGATGATTGAAGCGCTGAAAACCATTCTCGGCAAGATGCACCAGGACGCCGCGCCGCCGGACAGCGTCGAAGTGTTCTGCTACAGCCAGCATCTGCGTGGGTTGATTCGTACCCGCGTGCAGCAGCTGGTCTCTGAATGCATCGAACTGCGCCTCTCCAGCACCCGTCAGGAAACCGGGCGCTTTAAAGCGCTGCGCGTTTCAGGGCAGACGTGGGGCCTGTTCTTCGAGCGTCTGAACGTGTCGGTGCAGAAGCTGGAAAACGCTATCGAGTTCTACGGCGCGATTTCACACAACAAGCTGCACGGCCTGTCGGTTCAGGTGGAAACCAACCACGTCAAGCTGCCGCAGGTGGTGGATGGCTTTGCCAGTGAAGGGATTATTCAGTTCTTCTTTGAAGAGTCGGGCGACGATGCCGGGTTCAACATCTACATTCTGGATGAGACCAACCGCGCCGAGGTGTATCACCACTGTGAAGGCAGCAAAGAGGAGCTGGTGCGCGACGTCAGCCGCTTCTACTCTTCCTCGCATGACCGTTTCACCTACGGTTCCAGCTTTATCAACTTCAACCTGCCGCAGTTCTACCAGATTGTGAACGTGGATGGGCGAGCGCAGGTGATCCCGTTCCGTACGCAGGCGATTACCCCTGCGGCGCCTGCGAATCAGGATACCGCACCGCTGTTGCAGCAGTATTTCTCCTGAGGCTTTTCGCCCGGTAAGGCGCAGCCGCCACCGGGCAACAAAACTACCTGAAACTCACGTCCTCGCCCGCCTGCGCGGTCGCCGCCTGTTCCAGCAGATCCCAGAACGTTTCGCCGCTGCGATCGCAAACCCACTCGTCACCCTTCAAATCAAAGTGATAGCCGCCCTGTTTGGCCGCCAGCCACACCTGGTGAAGCGGCTCCTGACGGTTAATAATAATTTTGCTGCCGTTTTCGAAGCTCAGGGTCAGAATGCCGCCGTTGATTTCACAATCGATATCGCTGTCGCCGTCCCAGTCGTCGATACGTTCTTCGATGGTCATCCACAGGGTGTCGGCAAGGCGATGGAATTCACTGTCGTTCATGGTTTTGTTCCTGTTTTTCGTGATGGCGGCAGTATAACGCTAAATAATTCCCGTTGCAGGAAAGCGGCAAACTCTTGCTTTTGTGTCTTCTCCTGCGATGATAGAAACAGATTTGAACTTACGGGCAACTTTATAATGAAAAACGCTTTCCGAACGCTTGCCGTTCTCATCACGCTGTTTAGCCTGACCGGCTGCGGACTGAAGGGACCACTCTACTTCCCGCCTGCGGATAAAACCGCGCCGCCGCCGACAAAACCGGTTAACAGCGGCATCGAGTCTTCCACGCCAAAGACTAACGATCGTGGCGATAACGGCGGTCCGACTCAGGTTAACCTCTGACGACAACGTTCTGTACCCGCGCAATGGAGCAAATGATGCAGTTCTCTAAAATGCATGGCCTTGGCAACGATTTTATGGTCGTCGACGCGGTAACGCAGAATGTGTTTTTCTCCCCGGAACTGATCCGCCGCCTGGCGGATCGGCACGTGGGCGTGGGGTTCGATCAGCTGCTGGTGGTTGAGCCGCCCTACGATCCTGACCTCGATTTCCACTACCGTATTTTCAACGCTGACGGCAGTGAGGTTAACCAGTGCGGCAATGGCGCGCGCTGTTTCGCCCGCTTTGTCCGCCTGAAAGGGCTCACCAATAAGCGCGATATCCGCGTCAGTACCGCCAACGGTCGTATGGTGCTCAGCGTTACCGACGATGAGCTGGTGCGCGTCAATATGGGTGAGCCTAACTTCGAGCCTTCCGCCGTGCCGTTTCGCGCAAACAAAGCGGAAAAGACCTATATTATGCGGGCGGCCGAGCAGACAGTATTGTGCGGCGTTGTCTCGATGGGTAACCCGCACTGCGTGATTCAGGTGGATGACGTGGAAACCGCGGCGGTCGAAACGCTCGGTCCGGTGCTGGAGAGCCACGAGCGGTTCCCGGAGCGGGCGAACATCGGCTTTATGCAGGTGGTGAAGCGTGAACACATCCGTCTGCGGGTTTACGAGCGCGGCGCGGGCGAAACCCAGGCCTGCGGAAGCGGCGCCTGTGCGGCGGTGGCCGTCGGTATCTCCCAGGGGTTACTGGCAGAAGAGGTTCGCGTGGAATTACCGGGCGGGCGTCTTGATATCGCCTGGAAAGGAGCGGGTCATCCACTGTACATGACTGGCCCGGCGACACATGTTTATGACGGGTTTATCCATCTATGAAACAACCAGGGGAAGAACTGCAGGAAACAGTGACGGAACTGGACGATAGCGCTGTTGTTGATTATCTGCTGAACAATCCTGAGTTTTTTATTCGCAATGCACGCGTCGTCGAACGAATGCGCGTGCCGCATCCGGTTCGCGGGACCGTGTCGCTGGTCGAATGGCACATGGCGCGCGCGCGTAACCACATCAACCAGCTTGAAGAGAACATGACGCTGCTGATGGAGCAGGCCAGCACCAACGAAAGCCTGTTCTATCGCCTTCTGCACCTGCAGGCGCGTCTGGCCTCGGCGCACAGCCTTGAAGAGTTTCTCAGCCGCTTCCACCGCTGGGCGCGCGAACTGGGGCTGGCGGGCGCAACGATTCGTCTGTTCCCTGATCGCTGGCGCATTGGCGCACCGTCGGGGTTCACCCATCTGGCGCTCAGCCGTCAGGCGTTTGAGCCGCTGCGCATTCAGCGCCTGGGCCATGAGCATCACTATCTGGGGCCGCTGAACGGACCTGAGCTGCTGGTAGTGCTGCCGGAAGCCAAAGCGATTGGCTCGGTAGCGATGTCGCTGATGGGGCGCGATGGCGACCTGGGGGTAATATTATTTACCAGCCGCGACGCGCACCACTATGAGCAGGGGCAAGCCACGCACCTGCTGCAGGAGATCGCCCTGATGCTGCCCGAGCTGCTGGAGCGCTGGATTGAACGCGTATGACGGACGGACTGCTCGCCACTGACGTCTCGCGGTTTCTGCGCTATCTGGGCGTTGAGCGTCAGCTCAGCCCCATTACGCTGCTTAACTATCAGCGTCAGCTTGATGCCATCATGCAGATTGCCGAAGAAATCGGCCTGAAAAGCTGGCAACAATGTGACGCCGCCACGGTACGCGGGTTCGTCGTGCGTAGCCGTAAAAAAAATCTTAGCCCGGCGAGCCTTGCGCTCCGGCTCTCTGCCCTGCGCAGCTTTTTCGACTGGCTGGTCAGCCAGGGCGGCCTGAAAGCCAACCCGGCAAAAGGGATCGCCACGCCGAAAGCCCCGCGCCATCTGCCGAAAAATATTGACGTCGACGACGTAAACCGCCTGCTGGATATCGATCTGAACGATCCGCTGGCCGTGCGCGACCGCGCGATGCTGGAGGTGATGTACGGCGCGGGCCTGCGTCTCTCCGAACTGGTGAACCTCGACTTAAAGCATCTCGATCTGGAATCCGGCGAAGTGTGGGTGATGGGCAAGGGCAGCAAAGAGCGCCGCCTGCCGATTGGCCGCAACGCCGTCTCCTGGATTGAGCACTGGCTGGATCTGCGCGGCCTGTTTGGCGCGGAAGAGGATGCGCTGTTTTTATCAAAGCTCGGCAAGCGGATCTCCGCGCGTAACGTGCAGAAGCGCTTTGCGGAGTGGGGCATCAAGCAGGGGCTGAACAGCCACGTGCATCCCCACAAGCTGCGCCACTCCTTTGCGACACACATGCTGGAATCGAGCGGCGATCTGCGCGGCGTACAGGAACTGCTTGGCCACGCGAATCTGTCGACCACTCAAATCTATACCCACTTAGACTTCCAACACCTTGCCTCGGTGTATGACGCGGCGCATCCACGCGCCAAACGGGGGAAATAATGCGTTTTTACCGCCCACTCGGTCAGATCTCAGCCCTGACGTTCGACCTTGATGACACCCTTTATGACAACCGCGAGGTGATCCTGCGTACCGAGCAGGAGTCGCTGGCGTTTGTGCAGAACTACCATCCCGCGCTGAAGGCGATGCAGAACAAGGACTTCCAGAAGCTGCGTCAGTCCCTGCGGGAGACCGAGCCGGACATTTACCACGACGTGACCGAATGGCGTCGTCGCGCGGTTGAGCAGGCGATGCTGAACGCGGGTCTGAGCGCACAGGATGCCGCCGTCGGTGCCGAAGCGGCAATGGAAAACTTCGCCAAATGGCGCAGCCGTATCGACGTGCCGCAGGAAACCCACGACACGCTGGCGAAGCTTGCCGAAAAGTGGCCGCTGGTGGCCATCACCAACGGCAATGCCCAGCCGGAGCTGTTTGGCCTCAGCGGTTATTTTGAATTCGTGCTGCGCGCGGGTCCGCACGGGCGCGCGAAGCCGTTCAGCGACATGTATCACCTGGCAGCGGAAAAACTGAATTTGCCGCTCGGTAACATTCTTCACGTGGGCGACGATCTGACCACCGACGTGGCGGGTGCCATCCGCTGCGGCATGCAGGCCTGCTGGATCAAGCCAGAAAATGCGGAGCTGATGACCGCAACAGACAGCCGTCTTCTGCCGCACGTGGAAATTTCGCGGTTGGCATCCCTCACGACGCTGATATAATCATCAATTGTTCTGTATAAATTAACAGGGTTTTGGCGAGTGGAAACATTTGCCTGCCCCGACATGACGTGACGGTGCCAATGGACGTTTCTTACCTGCTCGACAGCCTTAATGACAAACAGCGTGACGCGGTTGCCGCCTCGCGCACCAACCTGCTGGTTCTGGCTGGGGCGGGGAGTGGTAAGACACGCGTGCTGGTTCACCGTATCGCCTGGCTGCAGAGCGTGGAAAACTGCTCACCGTACTCGATTATGGCCGTGACGTTTACCAACAAGGCGGCGGCGGAGATGCGTCACCGTATCGCCCAGCTGATGGGCACCAGCCAGGGCGGCATGTGGGTTGGCACCTTCCACGGCCTGGCGCACCGTCTGCTGCGCGCGCACCATATGGACGCTAACCTGCCGCAGGATTTCCAGATCCTCGACAGCGAAGATCAGCTCCGTCTGCTGAAGCGCCTGATCAAGGCGATGAACCTCGACGAGAAGCAGTGGCCGCCGCGTCAGGCGATGTGGTACATCAACGGACAGAAAGACGAAGGTCTGCGCCCGCACCACATTCAGAGCTTCGGTAACCCGGTCGAGCAGACCTGGCAGAACGTCTATAAGGCCTATCAGGAAGCGTGCGACCGCGCCGGCCTGGTGGATTTCGCCGAGCTGCTGCTGCGCGCCCACGAGTTGTGGCTGAACAAACCGCATATCCTGCAACACTACCGCGAACGCTTTACCAACATCCTGGTGGACGAATTCCAGGATACCAACAACATCCAGTACGCGTGGATCCGCCTGCTGGCCGGAGATACCGGCAAGGTGATGATCGTGGGCGATGACGACCAGTCGATCTACGGCTGGCGCGGCGCGCAGGTGGAGAACATCCAGCGCTTCCTCAACGATTTTCCCGGCGCGCAAACCATCCGTCTGGAGCAGAACTATCGCTCAACCAGCAACATCCTGAGCGCGGCCAACGCCCTGATTGAGAACAACAACGGGCGTCTGGGCAAAAAGCTGTGGACCGACGGCGTCGACGGCGAACCGATCTCGATTTACTGCGCCTTCAACGAGCTCGACGAAGCGCGCTTCGTGGTGAACCGCATCAAAACCTGGCAGGACAACGGCGGCGCGCTGGAGCAGTGCGCCATTCTCTACCGCAGCAACGCCCAGTCGCGCGTGCTGGAAGAGGCGCTGCTGCAGGTGAGCATGCCGTACCGCATTTACGGCGGCATGCGATTCTTCGAACGTCAGGAGATCAAAGATGCGCTTTCGTATCTGCGCCTGATCGCCAACCGCAACGACGACGCGGCGTTTGAGCGCGTGGTGAACACGCCGACCCGCGGGATTGGCGACCGTACGCTGGACGTGGTGCGCCAGGCCTCGCGCGATCGCCAGCTGACGCTGTGGCAGGCGTGCCGCGAGCTGCTGCAGGAAAAAGCCCTCGCCGGACGTGCGGCCAGCGCGCTCCAGCGCTTCCTGGAATTAATTGATGCCCTGGCGCAGGAAACCGCCGACATGCCGCTGCACGTGCAGACCGACCGGGTGATTAAAGACTCCGGGCTGCGTACCATGTACGAGCAGGAAAAAGGCGAAAAGGGGCAGACCCGTATAGAGAACTTAGAGGAACTGGTCACGGCAACGCGCCAGTTCAGCTACAACGAAGAAGACGAAGACCTGATGCCGCTGCAGGCGTTCCTCTCTCACGCCGCGCTGGAAGCGGGTGAAGGGCAGGCGGACACCTGGCAGGACGCGGTTCAACTGATGACCCTGCACTCCGCCAAAGGTCTGGAGTTCCCGCAGGTGTTTATCGTCGGCATGGAAGAGGGCATGTTCCCAAGCCAGATGTCGCTCGATGAAGGCGGGCGTCTGGAAGAAGAACGTCGTCTGGCTTACGTGGGCGTGACGCGAGCGATGCAGAAGCTGACGCTAACCTACGCTGAAACCCGCCGCCTGTACGGTAAAGAGGTCTATCACCGTCCGTCGCGCTTCATCGGCGAACTGCCGGAAGAGTGCGTGGAAGAGGTGCGTCTGCGGGCGAGCATCAGCCGTCCGGTTAGCCATCCGCGCATGGGCTCGCCGATCTCTGAAACCGACACCGGCTACAAGCTGGGCCAGCGCGTGCGCCATTCGAAGTTTGGCGAAGGTACCATTGTGAATCTGGAAGGCAGCGGCGAGCACAGCCGCCTGCAGGTGGCGTTCCAGGGGCAGGGGATCAAATGGCTGGTGGCGGCCTACGCGAAGCTGGAAACAGTCTAACATTCAGAAAAATATCATTATTTTGCAATAATCTGCTAGCCTTATACAGTGAAGGTCAATTAATGCCCTTCAGCGTTCCGTTGCGTGTTGACGCCACAGTTACTGCTGGCGTAACATGCGCGCACGATTACGCTAAGAGGACATTCGCCTTGGACACACCCAGTAGATACTGGCTCAATTCCCTGTCATCCAGGAACAACTCCTAAGGCTATCTCCTCATGCTGATGGCCTTAGTGGTTGTCAGCGACTGCATTATTCCCGTCGCGCTGAGTCAGGCTGTTTAATGGTCTGAAACCCAATTTGTTTCTGTGTGCCCACCGAACTGTCCGATATTTTTTGCATTGGGAGTCCCGGTCATGTTGAGTGCATTTCAACTCGAAAATAACCGACTGACTCGGCTTGAAGCCGAAGAGTCACAGCCCCTCATTGATGCCGTATGGGTGGATCTGGTCGAGCCGGACGACGATGAACGCCTTCGCGTACAATCTGAGCTGGGGCAAAGCCTGGCAACCCGCCCGGAACTGGAAGACATCGAAGCCTCCGCGCGTTTCTTTGAAGATGAAGACGGCCTGCACATTCACTCCTTCTTCTTCTTTGAAGATGCGGAAGATCACGCGGGCAACTCCACCGTGGCGTTTACCATTCGCGACGGTCGTCTGTTTACTCTGCGTGAACGCGAACTGCCGGCATTCCGTCTCTACCGCATGCGCGCCCGCAGCCAGGCGATGGTGGACGGCAACGCTTACGAGCTGCTGCTCGATCTGTTCGAAACTAAAATTGAACAGCTGGCGGACGAAATTGAAAACATCTACAGCGATCTGGAAAAGCTGAGCCGCGTGATCATGGAAGGCCATCAGGGGGATGAGTACGACGAAGCGCTTTCGACGCTGGCAGAGCTGGAAGATATCGGCTGGAAGGTGCGTTTGTGTCTGATGGATACCCAGCGCGCGCTGAACTTCCTGGTGCGCAAGGCGCGTCTGCCGGGCGGTCAGCTGGAGCAGGCGCGTGAGATCTTACGCGATATCGAATCCCTGCTGCCGCACAACGAATCTCTGTTCCAGAAGGTGAACTTCCTGATGCAGGCGGCGATGGGCTTTATCAACATCGAGCAGAACCGCATCATCAAGATCTTCTCGGTAGTGTCCGTGGTGTTCCTGCCGCCGACGCTGGTGGCGTCCAGCTACGGGATGAACTTCGAGTTTATGCCGGAGCTGAAGTGGAGCTTTGGCTACCCGGGGGCGATTATCTTTATGATCCTCGCTGGGCTGGCACCGTATCTGTACTTTAAGCGTCGGAACTGGCTGTAAAATCTGGCGGGTGGCGCTGCGCTTACCCGCCCTACAAAACACCTACATTCCTCTGCGGGTTCTGCGCTGGGTATAAATCGCATCGGCGACGAAAATCGCCAGCGCCACCCAGATAAAGGCAAAGGTCACCATCTTATCCGCACCCGGCACTTCGCCGTAAAACACCACCGCCAGCAGGAACATCAGCGTCGGGCCAATGTACTGGAAGAAGCCCAGCGTGGAGAGGCGCAGGCGCGTTGCCGCACCGGTGAAGCACAGCAGCGGAATGGTGGTCACTACGCCCGCCGCCATCAGCATCAGGTTCAGCGACCACGGGTTGCTGCCCATATGGCTGGTGGCGCTGTCGGCGATACCGAACAGATAGATCGCCGCCACCGGCAGCAGCCACAGGGTTTCAAACAGCATCCCGGTTTGCGCTTCCACCGCGATTTTCTTACGTACCAGGCCGTAAAAAGCAAAGCTGAACGCCAGACCGAGGGCGATAACCGGCAGCGAGCCAAACGTCCACAGCTGCACCAGCACGCCGCAGAAGGCGAGAATCACCGCCACCCACTGCATCCGGCGGAAGCGTTCGCCGAGGAAAATCATCCCCAGCACGATATTCACCAGCGGGTTAATGAAGTACCCCAGGCTCGCTTCGAGCATGTGGTGGTTATTCACCGCCCAGATAAACAGCAGCCAGTTGCCGCCAATCAGCACCGCAGAAAGCGCCAGCAGGAAGACCTTTTTAGGGGTTTGTAGCAGCGTTTTAACGCCGGACCACTGACGGCTGATGCTCATCAGCGCGATCATGAAGAAGAACGACCAGATGACGCGGTGAGTGAGGATCTCGTCGGCCGGAACATAAGCGATAAATTTGAAATACGCCGGGGCGATACCCCAAATAAAATAAGCGGCAAGGGCGAGTAAAACGCCCTGCCGCGTCTGTTTAGCATCCATCGGGAAAATCCGTTACAAAAAAGTGAATCAATTTTACCCGAATTTGCCGCCTCAACCCACCATATAAGTGGCGGTTGCGCTGGCGATATAAACCTGCTCCTCGTTATGCAGCTCAACGCGGGCAACGGCAACTTTGTTCCCGGCACGCAGCAGGCTGCTGGTGCAGGTAAAGCGGTTTCCGCGCCCCGGGCGAAGATAGTCGACGCGTAAATCAATGGTGCCCATGCGCGCCAGACGCTGGCGGAGTTCATCTTCGTTGATGGTGTCATGGCGCGTCAGCGTACTGCCCACGCAGACCAGGCCTGCCGCCACGTCCAGCGCGGAGGCAATCACCCCGCCGTGCAGAATACTTTGCGCCCAGTTACCCACCATCATCGGCTGGTTGTTGAAACTCAGCTGGGCAAACTCTTTCTCATAACGCTCCAGCTCAAGACCCAGCGCACGGTTAAACGGCATATGGTAAACAAAAATCTCGCCCACGAGTTTTAACACTTCTTCGGCGGTAAGCATGGCTGACATGAGGCATTACATCCTTATTGTTAATGAAATGTTGATTTTATGCTTCAGCAATAAGGAATTCCACTTTCAGAAACGAGGATGCAGCAGTTATCGCAGAAGTCTGTAGAATGTTCGCCTCATAACTATTCAGGTAATTTTACTCTTTGCAGGAGAACACCACCGATGCGGACGTATCTGGCCTGGTTACTGGCGGCGGTTGCGCTGCCCCTCACAGCATATGCGCAGGAAGCGACGATTAAAGAAGTCCATGATAAACCTGCCGTTAAGGGCAGCATTATCGCCAATATGCTGCAGGAGCATGACAATCCGTTCACGCTCTACCCGTATGACACGAACTACGTGATTTATACCCAAACCAGCGATCTCAACAAAGAAGCGATAAGCTCCTATAACTGGTCTGATAATGCGCGTAAGGATGAGGTGAAGTTCCAGCTTAGCCTCGCGTTCCCGTTCTGGCGCGGTATTCTGGGGCCAAACTCGGTGCTCGGCGCGTCTTATACGCAGAAATCCTGGTGGCAGCTCTCCAACAGCGGCGAATCTTCACCGTTCCGTGAAACCAACTATGAGCCGCAGCTTTTCCTCGGCTTCGCAACGGACTATGAATTTGCTGGCTGGACGCTGCGCGACGTCGAAGTGGGCTTTAACCATGATTCTAACGGACGTTCCGATCCAACCTCCCGTAGCTGGAACCGCGCCTATACGCGCCTGATGGCGCAAAACGGTAACTGGATGGTGGAAGTGAAGCCGTGGTATGTGCTCGGCAGCACCGATGACAACCCGGATATCACCAAATATATGGGCTACTACCAGCTCAAGGTCGGCTACCAGCTTGGTGATGCCGTGCTGAGCGCGAAAGGCCAGTACAACTGGAACACCGGCTACGGCGGTGCGGAGCTCGGTCTGAGCTACCCGGTGACGAAGCACGTGCGTCTCTATACCCAGGTGTATAGCGGCTACGGCGAGTCGCTGATCGATTACAACTTCAATCAGACTCGCGTTGGCGTGGGCGTAATGCTGAACGATATTCTCTAAGCTGCTCGAATGTTTTTGCGTTAAACGTTGAAGTTTCTCTCTCAGGCGCTGAAAATAGCGCCTGTTTTATTTTTCGCAAATGGGGTTAACGTGGCGCAGGCGGAAGTATTGAATCAGGAGTCGCTGGCTAAACAGGTTTTGCATGAAACCTTTGGCTACCAGCAGTTCCGCCCGGGCCAGGAAACCATCATTGAAACGGTGCTGGAAGGCCGAGACTGCCTGGTGGTGATGCCGACCGGCGGCGGTAAATCCCTCTGTTATCAGGTGCCCGCGCTGGTGCTTAACGGCCTGACGGTCGTGGTATCGCCTCTCATTTCCCTGATGAAAGACCAGGTTGACCAGCTGCTCGCCAACGGCGTGGCGGCGGCCTGTCTTAACTCGACCCAAACCCGGGAGCAGCAGCAAGAGGTGATGGCCGGGTGCCGCACCGGGCAGATCCGCCTGCTGTATATCGCGCCGGAACGCCTGATGCTGGATAACTTCCTCGACCATCTCGCGCACTGGAACCCGGTCCTGCTGGCGGTGGATGAAGCGCACTGTATCTCCCAGTGGGGACACGATTTCCGCCCGGAATATGCCGCCCTCGGCCAGCTGCGTCAGCGCTTCCCTGAACTGCCGTTTATGGCGCTTACCGCCACGGCGGACGACACCACGCGTCTGGATATCGTTCGCCTGCTGGGGCTGAACGACCCGTATATTCAGGTCAGCAGCTTCGACCGCCCGAACATCCGCTACATGCTGATGGAAAAATTCAAGCCGCTGGACCAGCTCCTGCGCTACGTTCAGGAGCAGCGCGGCAAGTCCGGTATCATCTACTGCAACAGCCGTGCGAAGGTGGAAGACACCGCCGCGCGTCTGCAAAATCGCGGCTTTAGCGCCGCCGCCTATCACGCCGGGCTGGAGAACCACATCCGCGCCGACGTGCAGGAGAAATTCCAGCGCGACGACCTGCAAATCGTCGTCGCAACGGTGGCGTTCGGGATGGGCATCAACAAGCCGAACGTGCGCTTTGTAGTGCACTTCGACATTCCACGCAATATCGAATCCTACTATCAGGAGACCGGCCGCGCCGGCCGTGACGGCCTGCCTGCGGAAGCGATGCTGTTTTACGATCCGGCCGATATGGCGTGGCTGCGCCGCTGTCTGGAAGAGAAGCCGCAGGGACAACTCCAGGACATTGAGCGCCACAAGCTCAACGCGATGGGTGCCTTCGCTGAAGCGCAAACCTGCCGCCGTCTGGTGCTGCTCAACTACTTTGGTGAAGGGCGACAGGAGCCGTGCGGCAACTGCGATATCTGCCTCGATCCGCCAAAGCAGTACGATGGCCTGATGGACGCGCGCAAAGCGCTCTCGACCATTTACCGCGTGAATCAACGCTTCGGGATGGGCTACGTGGTGGAAGTACTGCGCGGTGCCAATAACCAGCGTATCCGCGACATGGGCCACGACAAGCTGCCGGTTTACGGCATCGGTAAAGACCAGAGCCACGAGCACTGGGTCAGCATTATTCGTCAGCTGATCCACCTCGGCTTTGCCACTCAGAACATTGCTCAGCACTCCGCGCTACAGCTGACCGAAGCGGCGCGTCCGGTCCTGCGCGGTGACGTTGAGCTCAAGCTCGCCGTGCCGCGCGTGGTCGCCCTCAAGCCGCGCGTGATGCAGAAATCCTACGGCGGTAACTATGACCGCAAGCTGTTTGCCAAGCTTCGCAAGCTGCGTAAAGCTATCGCTGACGAAGAGAACATCCCGCCATACGTGGTGTTCAACGACGCGACCCTGATTGAGATGGCCGAGCAGATGCCGCTCAGCGCCAGCGAAATGCTCAGCGTTAACGGCGTGGGGACGCGCAAGCTGGAGCGCTTCGGTAAAGAGTTTATGGCGCTTATCCGCTCTCACGCCGATGGTGATGATGAGGAGTAGTCAGACGGGCGAAAAAGTGCCAGGATGATGACTCACTGAATTATTTCCCCGCGAGCTAATTATGTTAATGCTATTTCTCACCGTGGCGTTAGTGCACATCGTTGCGCTGATGAGCCCTGGCCCAGACTTTTTCTTCGTGTCGCAAACTGCCGTCAGCCGCTCCCGCAAAGAGGCGATGATGGGCGTGCTCGGTATTACCATGGGCGTTATGGTCTGGGCGGCGGTCGCGCTGCTCGGTCTGAACCTGATCCTGGCGAAGATGGCGTGGCTGCATAACATCATTATGGTTGGCGGCGGGCTGTACCTGTGCTGGATGGGCTACCAGATGCTGCGCGGGGCGCTGAAGAAAGAAGAGAAAAAACCGGAAGAGCCAAAGGTAGAGCTGGCAACGGGCGGCCGCAGCTTTGTAAAAGGGCTCCTGACTAACCTGGCAAACCCGAAAGCGATTATCTATTTCGGCTCCGTGTTCTCGCTGTTTGTGGGTGACAGCGTCGGCGCAGGCGCGCGCTGGGGGATCTTCCTGCTGATCGTTGTTGAGACGTTCGCCTGGTTTACCATCGTGGCCAGCCTGTTCGCCTTACCGGCGATGCGCCGCGGCTATCAGCGCATCGCGAAGTGGATCGACGGCTTCGCCGGCGCGCTGTTCGCCGGCTTCGGCATTCATCTCATCATTTCTCGCTAAGCGTGACGCGCTGACGCAAGCAGCGCGCCAACCAGCATAAACAGCGAACCAAAGACTTTGTTCAGGGCCTTCATCTGCTTAGGCCCTTTAATCCACGCCGCTATCCGTTGCGCCAGCGTCGCGTAACCAATCATGACGATGATATCGACGATGATGGTGGTCGCGCCCAGCACCACGTACTGCATCACTTGGGGCTGATGTGGCACGATAAACTGTGGGAACAGGGCGGCGAGGAACACAATGCTTTTCGGGTTCGTCAGGTTCACGAACACCGCGCGCTTAAACAGGTGGCCGCGCGTTTGCGTCCTGGAGAGCGTATTCAGGTCAATCGAGCCTGCCGCGCGCCACTGCTGGATACCGAGCCAAATCAGATATGCCGCACCGGCCCACTTCAGCACTTCAAACGCCAGCACCGAACGAGAGAACAGCGTCCCCAGACCAATCCCCACCAGCACAATATGAATGCCGAGCCCGGTCTGTAAACCGGCAATGGACGCCGCCGCACCGCGATAGCCGTGGTTGATGGAGGTGGTCATAGTGTTAATGGCGCCAGAGCCGGGTGAAAGGCTAAGGATGATTGATGTCAGCAGGTAGGCGAACCACCACTCGAAGGTCATTTGAAGCTCCCGAACCGTCTATTTTTATGCCACAATACGCTATTGTTGAGTCATTTTGTGACCAGTGACGAAAAAAAACGATATTCCCTGGATTACGTGAGTGGAAACCCAATGTTTCAGCAGAAAAAGGACTGGGAAACACGAGAAAACGCGTTTGCTGCTTTCTCAATGGGGCCGCTGACCGATTTCTGGCGGCAGCGTGAGGAAGACGAGTTTACGGGCGTCGGTGGCATCCCGGTGCGCTTCGTTCGCTTCCGCAATGAAAAAAATGACCGGGTGATCGTGGTCTGCCCCGGGCGTATCGAAAGCTACGTTAAATATGCCGAACTGGCCTACGACCTGGTCAACATGGGGTTTGACGTGCTGATCATCGACCACCGTGGACAGGGGCTGTCCGGGCGCATGCTGCCGGATACGCACCGCGGGCATGTGGATCACTTCAGCGATTATGTCGACGATTTTGCCGCGTTCTGGCAGCAGGAAGTTCAGCCCGGCCCCTGGCGCAAGCGGTACATCCTTGCGCACTCCATGGGCGGCGCCATTTCGACGCTGTTTTTGCAGCGGTATGAGCACCAGTGCGACGCCATTGCGCTCACCGCGCCGATGTACGGTATTGTCATTCGTTTTCCCGACTGGATGGTGCGCCATCTTCTCGACTGGGCTGAGGGCCATCAGCGCATTCGTGAAGGCTATGCCATCGGAACCGGACGCTGGCGCGCATTGCCGTTCGCCATCAACGTCTTAACCCACAGTCGGCAGCGCTATCGCCGCAACCTGCGCTTTTATGCCGATGAACCGCGCTTGCGCGTCGGCGGCCCGACCTGGCACTGGGTGCGTGAGGGTATTCTGGCCGGTGAGCAGGTGCTGGCAGGCGTAGGCGATGATGACACGCCGACGCTTCTGATTCAGGCGGAAGAAGAGCGTGTGGTGGATAACCGCATGCATGACCGCTATTGTGAACTGCGCGCTGCCGCCGGTCACCCTTGTGAAGGGGGTAAACCGCTGGTCATCAACGGCGCGTACCATGAGATCCTTTTTGAAAAGGACGCTATGCGCTCAGTCGCGCTTAACGCCATCGTCGAGTTTTTCGACCGGCATAACTGATTTTCTATTGAGGTTAAATTTTCCTATGTACCAGGTTGTTGCATCTGATTTAGATGGCACGCTGCTTTCCCCCGACCACACCCTGTCGCCTTATGCGAAAGAGACCTTAAAGCTTCTGACCGCCCGTGGCGTGAACTTTGTGTTCGCTACCGGCCGCCACCACGTGGACGTGGGGCAGATCCGCGATAATCTGGAGATCAAGTCGTACATGATCACCTCCAACGGTGCGCGCGTGCATGATACCGACGGCAACCTGATCTTCACCCATAACCTGGATCGCGATATTGCTGCCGATCTCTTCGGCGTGGTGCATAACAATCCGGCTATCGTCACCAACGTATACCGTGACGACGAATGGTTCATGAACCGCCACCGCCCGGATGAAATGCGTTTCTTCAAGGAAGCGGTATTCAACTACTCCCTGTATGAGCCGGGCCTGCTGGATCCAGAGGGGATCAGCAAGGTGTTCTTCACCTGCGACAGCCACGAAGAGCTGCTGCCGCTTGAGCAGGCGATCAACGCCCGCTGGGGCGATCGCGTCAACGTGAGCTTCTCCACCCTGACCTGTCTGGAAGTGATGGCGGGCGGCGTTTCTAAAGGTCACGCGCTCGAAGCGGTTGCGAAACGTCTGGGCTTCGCGCTTAAAGACTGTATCGCCTTTGGCGACGGCATGAACGATGCCGAGATGCTCTCTATGGCGGGCAAAGGCTGCATCATGGAAAACGCGCACCAGCGCCTGAAGGATCTGCATCCGGAACTGGAAGTCATCGGCACCAACGCAGACAACGCGGTACCGAAATACCTGCGCAAACTGTTCCTTGAATAATCTTCATTTGGTTGTTTATTGTTCAGTTGTCAACTAAAGAGTTCGCTACAATGCCTGTCCTTCTTTCTGAGAGACAAGCATTGTGGCGCTACTCATTATCACCACTATCCTGTGGGCCTTCTCCTTTAGCCTGATTGGCGAATACCTTGCCGGTTCGGTCGACAGTTACTTCTCGGTGCTGATGCGCGTCGGGCTGGCGGCGCTGGTGTTCCTGCCGTTCCTGCGCACGCGCGGGCAATCGCTGAAAACCATTCTGCTGTACATGCTGGTGGGGGCGATGCAGCTTGGCATCATGTATCTGTTCAGCTTCCGGGCTTACGTCTACCTGTCCGTCTCCGAATTCCTGCTTTTTACCGTGCTGACGCCGCTCTATATCACGCTGATTTACGATCTGCTTAGCAGGCGCCGTCTGCGCTGGGGATATCTGCTAAGCGCCGCGCTGGCGGTTATTGGCGCGGCGATCATTCGCTACGACAAAGTGAGCGATCACTTCTGGACAGGGCTGATGTTCGTCCAGCTTGCCAACATCAGCTTTGCCATTGGTATGGTGGGCTACAAACGCCTGATGGAAACCCGCCCAATGCCGCAGCACAACGCGTTTGCGTGGTTCTATATAGGCGCGGCGATCGTCGCGGTGGCGGCGTGGTTTATGCTCGGCAACCCGCAAAAGCTGCCGACCACCACCGTGCAGTGGAGCGTTCTGGTCTGGCTGGGCGTGGTGGCGTCGGGGCTGGGGTACTTTATGTGGAACTACGGCGCTACGCAGGTAGACGCCGGTACGCTAGGGATCATGAACAACGTGCACGTCCCGGCGGGGCTGCTGGTGAACCTTGCCATCTGGCAGGAACAGCCGCACTGGCCGAGCTTCCTTATTGGGGGGGCGGTGATCCTGGCTTCACTGTGGGTCCATCGCCGCTGGGTCGCTCCGCGCTCCGCACAAACGGAAGATGGTCGCACGCGTGGTTCCGCGCTGAGCGAATAAACGCCTCCGTAACCGGCTGACGCTGCTCGCCATCGCGCACGGCGGCGTACAGCCGGCTCCACAGTCCTTCCCCCAGGGTTTTGGTGACCACCAGACCCTGGCGTTCAAAGCTCTCCACCACCCAGTGCGGCAGCGCCGCGATACCCATGCTGGCCGCCACCATCTGGATCAGCAGCAGGGTGTTATCCACGCTTTTCAGCTGCGGGCTGATGCCTGCCGGCTGCAGGAAATGACGCCAGATATCCAGGCGGCTGCGCTGAACCGGGTAAATCAGCAGCGTTTCTGTCGCCAGATCTTCCGGCGTAATGCGCGTTTTGGCTGCCAGCGGATGGTCCGGCGCCAGCACCAGACGCACCTCAAAATCAAACATCGGCGAATAGTGCAGGCCGCTCCGCGGCAGGATGTCGGACGTCATCACCAGATCCAGCTCGCCCTGCTGGAGCGAGGGCTGCGGGTCGAACGTCACGCCGGATTTAAAGTCCATCTCCACCTGCGGCCACTTCTGGCGAAAGTTCTCAAGCGCGGGGGTCAGCCACTGAATACAGCTGTGGCACTCAATGGCGATCCGCAGTTTGGTCTGCTGCGGCTCGTTACACGCCTGCAGCGCGCTGGCGATCTGCGGCAGTACCTGATTCGCCAGTTGAAGAAGAATTTCACCCTGCGGCGTAAAGCGCAAAGGCTGGCTCTTACGCACAAAAAGACGAAATCCGAGGCGTTGTTCCAGATCGCTGAACTGGTGAGAAAGGGCGGACTGGGTCTGGTGCAGCGTGGCCGCCGCCGCCGCGAGCGAACCGCAGTTCCGCAACGCTTGTAGCGTTTTCAGGTGTTTAATCTCGATCATGAAAGTCCTTCACTCCGCCATGAACATTTTGCGCTTGAGGAATATACAGTACCTGCCAATTATAGATGTGTAAACATCTGGACGTCTAAATAACAAATTTCACAAGGGGCATACCATGACAATCCGCACTCACACTCTCGGTTTTCCTCGCGTTGGCCTGCGTCGCGAGCTGAAAAAAGCGCAAGAAAGCTACTGGGCGGGCAACGCCACCCGTGAAGAACTCCTGGCGGTGGGGCGGGAGCTGCGCGCCCGTCACTGGGATCAGCAAAAACAGGCGGGTATTGACCTGCTGCCGGTGGGCGATTTCGCCTGGTACGACCATGTTCTGACGACCAGCCTGCTGCTGGGCAACGTGCCGGCTCGTCATCAGAACAAAGATGGATCGGTGGATATCGACACCCTGTTCCGCATCGGCCGTGGCCGCGCGCCAACGGGTGAGCCAGCGGCAGCGGCGGAAATGACCAAGTGGTTTAACACCAACTATCACTATATGGTGCCGGAGTTCGTCAAAGGTCAGCAGTTTACGCTGGCCTGGACGCAGCTTCTGGACGAAGTGGATGAAGCACTGGCGCTGGGCCACCAGGTGAAGCCCGTATTGCTGGGGCCGGTAACCTACCTGTGGCTGGGTAAAGTGAAGGGCGAACAATTTGACCGCCTCAGCCTGCTGAACGATATTCTGCCGGTCTATAAGCAGGTGCTGATTGAGCTGGGCAAGCGCGGCATTCAGTGGGTGCAAATCGACGAACCCGCGTTGGTGCTGGAGCTGCCGCAGGAGTGGCTCGATGCCTTCAAACCGGCGTATGACGCGCTCGCCGGACAGGTGAAGCTGCTGCTGACCACCTATTTCGAGGGCGTGACGCCGAACCTCGGCACTATCACCGCGCTGCCGGTTCAGGGCCTGCACGTTGACCTGGTTCACGGTAAGGACGATGTCGCAGAGCTGCACGAGCGCGTGCCTGAGGAGTGGTTACTCTCCGCCGGTCTGGTCAACGGCCGTAACGTCTGGCGCGCCGATCTGACCGAAAAATACGCCCAAATTAAAGACATCGTCGGCAAACGTGAGCTATGGGTGGCTTCATCTTGCTCGCTGCTGCACAGTCCGATCGATCTGAGCGTGGAGACCCGTCTCGACCCTGAAGTGAAAAGCTGGTTTGCCTTCGCCCTGCAAAAATGTGAAGAGCTGGCACTGCTGCGCGACGCGCTCAACAGCGGCGACACGGCGGCGATTACCGACTGGAGCGCACCGATTCAGGCGCGTCGTCACTCGGCTCGCGTGCACAACCCGGCGGTAGAAAAACGTCTGGCGGCCATCACCGCCCGGGACAGCCAGCGTCAGAGCCCGTACGAGGTACGTGCCGAAGCCCAGCGCGCCCGCTTCAATCTTCCCGCGTGGCCGACCACGACCATCGGTTCATTCCCGCAAACTACCGAGATCCGCGGCCTGCGTCTGGACTTCAAAAAGGGCAATCTGGACGCGAATCATTACCGCACCGGCATTGCGGAACACATCAAGCAGGCGATTATCGAGCAGGAACGCCTCGGGCTGGACGTGCTGGTACACGGCGAAGCCGAGCGTAACGACATGGTGGAATACTTCGGTGAACACCTGGACGGCTTCGTCTTTACCCAGAACGGCTGGGTGCAGAGCTACGGCTCCCGCTGCGTGAAGCCGCCGGTGGTCATTGGCGACGTCAGCCGTCCGGAACCGATCACGGTGGAGTGGGCGAAGTACGCCCAGTCCCTGACCGACAAGCCGGTAAAAGGCATGCTGACCGGCCCGGTGACCATTCTCTGCTGGTCGTTCCCGCGCGAAGACGTGACCCGTGAAACCATCGCCAAACAGATCGCCCTGGCGCTGCGTGATGAAGTGGCGGATCTGGAGGCGGCGGGGATTGGCATCATCCAGATTGACGAACCGGCGCTGCGCGAAGGTTTGCCGCTGCGCCGCAGCGACTGGGATGCTTACCTGCAGTGGGGCGTGGAAGCATTCCGCATCAACGCCGCAGTGGCGAAGGACGACACCCAGATCCACACCCATATGTGTTACTGCGAATTTAATGACATCATGGATTCGATTGCCGCGCTGGATGCAGACGTGATCACCATCGAGACCTCGCGTTCAGACATGGAGCTGCTGGAGTCGTTTGAAGAGTTCGACTACCCGAACGAAATTGGGCCGGGCGTATATGACATTCACTCCCCGAACGTGCCGAGCGTGGAGTGGATTGAAGCGCTGCTGAGGAAAGCTGCCCAGCGTATCCCGGCAGAACGCCTGTGGGTAAACCCGGACTGCGGCCTGAAAACCCGCGGCTGGCCGGAGACACGTGCGGCGCTCGCCAACATGGTGAAGGCGGCGCAGAATTTGCGTCAGGCTTGATGACACGCAGGCCCGGTAAGGCGCAGTCGCCACCGGGCTTTTTTTATGCTTTCTTCCCACCGTACTGGCTAAACCATGCCAGCATTCTCTGCCAGCCATCTTTCGCGGATTCCGCGTGATAGCTCGGACGATAATCGGCATTAAACGCGTGTCCGGCATCGGGATACACCACGATTTCGGCCTTCGCGTTCGCCGCCCGCAGCGCGTGGCGCATCGTCTCGACGGTATCAAGCGGAATGCCGGTATCCTGGCCACCATATAGCCCTAACACCGGGGCATTGAGATCGGTAGCGATATCAACCGGATGCTTCGGTGAGTTCAGCGTCTTTTCGCCCACCAGTTTGCCGTACCAGGCAACGGCGGCTTTCAGCTGCGGGTTATGCGCGGCATACAGCCAGCTAATGCGTCCACCCCAGCAGAAACCGGTGACCATTAAGCGGTGCGGGTCGCCGCCGTTGCGCGCCGCCCAGCTGGCGACGTGGTCTAGGTCTGCCAGCACCTGCGCGTCCGGCACTTTGCTGACCAGGTTGCTGAAGAGCGTCGGGATATCACTGTAGTCATTCGGATCGCCCTGACGGAAGTAGAGCTCTGGCGCAACGGCCAGATAACCCTCCAGCGCCAGGCGGCGGCAGAGGTCGCGAATATGTTCGTGAACGCCGAAAATCTCCTGAACCACAATCACGATGGGCAGCGGGCCGTCTGCTGACTTTGGCCGCGCGTGATATGCAGGCATATTTTCCCCCTGAGAGGGGATGGAGGTCTCGCCTGCCGTAATGGCCTCTTCTGAGGTTGAGACGATAGTTGAAGCATGCGGAGCCGCAGCAGGTGCAAATCCGGTTTTTTCAGTCATGGCATTCTCCGTACCAATGAGTTAGCGCAAAGGTAAATATAGACACCAGGTTAACAACTCACAGTGCCTTAAACGGTCTATCTTTTGTGCAGCACCCGACGATATAACTTGTTAATGTGATGTGAATCACTTTTTGATGGAAATTCAATGCAATCATTTTCATTCATGGTGAGATGCGTCACGAAATTATGCTTACCGCTTCTGTAAAGTACCGTTTTACTTCTTCTGACTAACCGACCCACAGAGGAGTCACCTATGTCTAAGTCTGATGTTTTTCATCTCGGCCTCACTAAAAACGATTTACAAGGGGCTACGCTCGCTATCGTCCCTGGCGACCCAGAGCGTGTGGAAAAGATCGCCGCGCTGATGGATAAGCCGGTCAAGCTGGCTGCCCATCGTGAATTCACCACCTGGCGCGCAGAGCTGGATGGCAAAGCGGTGATTGTGTGCTCTACCGGTATCGGTGGCCCGTCTACCTCTATTGCCGTGGAAGAGCTGGCGCAGCTGGGCATTCGTACTTTCCTGCGTATCGGCACCACCGGCGCGATTCAGCCGCACATTAACGTCGGCGACGTGCTGGTGACGACCGCATCCGTGCGTCTGGACGGCGCAAGCCTGCACTTTGCACCGATGGAATTCCCGGCAGTGGCTGACTTCGAGTGCACCACCGCGCTGGTTGAAGCGGCGAAATCCGTGGGCGCAACCACTCACGTGGGCGTAACTGCCTCTTCTGATACCTTCTATCCGGGCCAGGAGCGTTACGACACCTTCTCAGGCCGCGTGGTGAGCCGCTTCAAAGGCTCAATGGAAGAGTGGCAGTCTATGGGCGTGATGAACTACGAGATGGAATCCGCAACGCTGCTGACCATGTGCGCAAGCCAGGGTCTGCGTGCCGGTATGGTGGCGGGCGTTATCGTCAACCGTACCCAGCAGGAGATCCCGAACGCCGAAACCATGAAGCAGACCGAAAGTCACGCGGTGAAAATCGTGGTTGAAGCGGCTCGCCGCCTGATCTAGTCCTCCTCTCTGAGATAAAAGGCCGACGCGTTCGGCCTTTATTTTTTGCGTAGCGCCTCGCAGGAAAACCCTTTCAAACTGGACGTTTATACAGCACAATCTTATTTTGTGCGGGTAATACGTTGATGCAGGGGGCGTTGTGGATATCTCAATCCTGATTTATGCGGTAATTGCGCTGGCTGGCGTGGCGATAGGCTGGCTGATATCCAGCTATCAGCATGCACAGCAGAAGGCCGAGCAGTTGGCTGAACGCGAAGAGATCGTCGCCGATTTAAGCGCCGCAAAACAACAGCTTGCGCTGACCGACCACTGGCGCGACGAGTGTGAACTGCTCAATAACGAACTGCGTAACCTGCGCGACATCAACACCTCGCTGGAGGCCGATCTCCGCGAAGTGACTACCCGCCTTGAATCCACCCAGCTGCATGCCGAAGACAAAATCCGCCAGATGATCAACAGCGAGCAGCGCCTCAGCGAACAGTTCGAGAACCTCGCCAACCGCATTTTCGAGCACAGCAACCGCCGCGTTGATGAGCAAAATCGCCAGAGCCTGAACAGCCTGCTGACGCCGCTGCGCGAACAGCTGGACGGCTTTCGCCGTCAGGTACAGGACAGCTTTGGTCAGGAAGCCCGCGAACGCCACACGCTGGCGCATGAGATCCGCAATCTTCAACAGCTGAATGCCCAGATGGCGCAGGAGGCGGTCAACCTGACGCGGGCGCTGAAAGGCGATAACAAAACCCAGGGTAACTGGGGGGAAGTGGTGCTCACCCGCGTGCTGGAGGCCTCTGGCCTGCGGGAAGGGTATGAATACGAAACGCAGGTGAGTATCGAAAACGATGCCCGCTCGCGAATGCAGCCGGATGTGATTGTGCGTCTGCCGCAGGGCAAAGATGTGGTCATTGACGCCAAAATGACGCTGGTGGCCTATGAGCGCTACTTCAACGCTGAAGATGACTATACGCGCGAATCGGCGCTGCAGGAGCACATTGCCTCCGTGCGTAACCATATTCGCCTGCTGGGCAGAAAAGATTATCAGCAGCTGCTGGGGCTGCGCTCGCTGGACTACGTGCTGATGTTTATCCCGGTCGAACCCGCGTTTTTGCTGGCGCTCGACAGACAGCCCGAGCTGATCACCGAAGCGCTGAAAAATAACATTATGCTGGTCAGCCCCACCACGCTGCTGGTGGCCTTACGCACCATTGCGAACCTGTGGCGCTATGAGCACCAGAGCCGTAACGCGCAGCAGATTGCCGACCGCGCCAGCAAGCTGTACGACAAAATGCGCCTCTTCGTGGACGATATGTCCTCCGTCGGGCAAAGCCTGGATCGTGCGCAGGATAACTACCGCCAGGCGATGAAAAAGCTCTCCTCCGGGCGTGGCAACCTGCTTGCGCAGGCTGAAGCATTCCGCAGCCTGGGAGTGGAGGTTAAACGCGAGATTAATCCGGAATTGGTCGAACAGGCGACAGCCCAGGACGAAGAGTTCCGACTGCGTGAGGGCGGGGATGAACAAAATACCCCCAACCAGGACAACGATTTAGCGGCGGATTTATCGCCAGACGAGCAGCCAGCGCGTTTCTTTCGCGGTGGTTGAATCGTAGGGCAATTGCGCCCAATCTGTTACACTTCACGAACATTTGACTGATTAGCAGGCTCTGAGATGGTTGACGATTCACAAGACACGACGCACTTTGGCTTTCAGACTGTAGCCAAAGCGCAGAAAGCTGACATGGTGGCCCACGTATTTCATTCCGTGGCGGCGAAGTACGATGTGATGAATGACTTGATGTCGTTCGGCATTCATCGCTTGTGGAAGCGCTTCACCATCGACTGCAGCGGTGTGCGTCGTGGACAAACGGTTCTCGATCTGGCTGGCGGTACGGGCGATCTGACGGCGAAATTCTCCCGTCTGGTGGGCGAAACCGGTCGCGTTGTACTGGCTGATATTAATGACTCCATGCTTAAAATGGGACGCGAAAAACTGCGTAACATCGGCGTGGTGGGTAATGTGGAATACGTGCAGGCCAACGCCGAAGCGCTGCCGTTCCCGGACAATACTTTTGACTGCATCACGATTTCCTTCGGTCTGCGTAACGTCACCGATAAAGAAAAAGCGCTGCGTTCCATGTACCGCGTGCTGAAGCCGGGTGGACGCCTGCTGGTGCTCGAGTTCTCTAAACCGATTATCGACCCGCTGAGCAAAGCCTACGACGCCTATTCCTTCCACGTGCTGCCGCGTATTGGCGAACTGGTGGCAAACGACGCGGAAAGCTATCGCTATCTGGCGGAATCAATTCGCATGCATCCGGATCAGGACACCTTAAAAGCCATGATGCAGGATGCGGAATTTGAGAACGTTGAGTACTTCAACATGACGGCGGGTGTCGTCGCGCTGCATCGCGGTTACAAATTCTGAGTGGAGGTGTCCCGTGCCCTTTAAACCCTTAGTCACCGCAGGCATCGAGAATGTGCTGAATGCCTTCCTGTATCGCGCTCCGGCGCTGAAAGCCGCACGTCAGCGGCTAAACGGGAAGGTACTGCGCATTGTGTTAAAAGAGTTCTCGACGCCGCTCGTGCTGGTTTTCAGCGAACGTCAGCTTGACGTTCTGGGTGAGTGGGAAGGTGAAGCTGATTGCTCGGTCATTACCCATATGAGCGTGCTGCCAAAACTGCGCGATCGCCAGCAATTAACGGCGCTTATCCGCAGCGGTGAGCTGGAAGTGGAAGGCGACATCCAGGTCGTGCAGAACTTCGTTGCGCTCAGCGATCTGGCTGAGTTTGACCCGGCAGAGCTGCTGGCGCCTTTTATTGGCGACATTGCCGCTGAAGGGATCGGGAAAGTTATTCATGGCGGCACGGCATTCCTGCGCAAAAATCTGCAACGCCAACAGCGTTATGCCGCAGAAGTGCTGACCGAAGAGTGGCGCATGGCGCCCGGGCCGCTGGAAGTTGCGTGGTTCGCAGAAGAGACGGCCGCGGTTGAACGTGCGGTTGATGCCCTAAGCAAACGGCTGGAAAAACTGGAGGGCAAATGACGCCTGGTGAAATTCGGCGCCTCTATTTTATCATCCACACCTTTTTGAGTTACGGGCTCGACGAGCTCATCCCCAAAATGCGTATCACGCTGCCGCTCAGGATCTGGCGGCGGACGCTGTTCTGGATGCCAAATCGCCATAAAGGTCAGCCGCTGGGTGAACGCCTGCGTCTGGCGCTGCAGGAGCTCGGCCCGGTATGGATTAAGTTCGGACAGATGCTCTCAACTCGCCGCGATCTCTTCCCGCCGCACATTGCCGATGAACTGGCGATGCTGCAGGACCGTGTCGCCCCGTTTGACGGGGTGAGAGCGAAGAAACAGATCGAGGAGGCGATGGGTAACCTTCCCGTTGAAACCTGGTTTGACGATTTCGAAATAGAACCGCTGGCGTCGGCTTCTATCGCTCAGGTGCATACTGCACGTCTGAAAGAGAACGGTAAAGAGGTGGTGATCAAGGTGATCCGCCCGGATATCCTGCCGATTATCAAAGCCGACATGAAGCTAATTTATCGTCTGGCGCGCTGGGTTCCGCGTCTGCTGCCGGACGGCCGTCGACTGCGCCCGATGGAAGTGGTGCGGGAATATGAAAAAACGCTGATTGATGAGCTTAATCTGCTGCGTGAATCGGCAAACGCCATTCAGCTGCGCCGCAATTTTGAAAACAGCCCGATGCTCTACGTGCCTGAAGTCTATTCTGACTATTGCAGCCAGAACATGATGGTCATGGAGCGCATCTACGGTATTCCGGTTTCGGATGTGGTGGCCCTGGAGAAGCAGGGAACGAACATGAAGCTGCTGGCCGAACGTGGCGTGCAGGTCTTCTTTACCCAGGTATTCCGCGACAGTTTTTTCCATGCGGACATGCATCCGGGCAATATCTTCGTGAGCTATGAGCATCCTGAGGATCCGAAATACATCGGTATCGACTGCGGAATTGTGGGCTCGCTGAATAAAGAAGATAAACGTTATCTGGCTGAGAACTTCATCGCTTTCTTCAACCGCGACTACCGTAAGGTGGCCGAGCTGCATGTGGATTCCGGCTGGGTTCCGCCAGACACCAACGTCGAAGAGTTCGAGTTTGCTATCCGTACCGTTTGCGAACCGATTTTTGAAAAACCGCTGGCAGAGATCTCTTTTGGACACGTGCTGTTAAACCTGTTCAATACGGCCCGCCGCTTTAATATGGAAGTTCAGCCACAGTTAGTTTTACTTCAGAAAACATTACTTTACGTTGAGGGTGTAGGTCGACAACTCTATCCTCAGTTAGACTTGTGGAAGACGGCTAAACCTTTCCTGGAATCCTGGATTAAGGATCAGGTTGGCCTTCCAGCGCTGGTGCGTTCGCTGAAAGAGAAAGGACCGTTCTGGATCGAAAAAATGCCTGAAATTCCTGAACTGGTTTACGACAGTTTGCGTCAGAGCAAGAATCTTCAGCACAGCATGGATAAAATCGCCCGCGAGCTTCAGTCCAGCCGTGTGCGCCAGGGACAGTCACGCTACCTCTTTGGCATTGGCGCAACGCTGCTGCTGAGCGGTACGTTGCTGCTGATCAACCGTCCTGACTGGCAGATGATGCCCGCCTGGCTGATGGCTGGCGGGGTTGTTGTCTGGCTTGCAGGATGGAGAAAAACGCGCTGAGTTTGCATCGCCATCGACAGGTCGCATACGTATAATGCGACCTGACCAATTAATCATCTATCCCTGAGGAATATGTATGGGTGGTATCAGTATCTGGCAATTAGTCATTATTGCCGTCATCGTTGTGCTGCTGTTTGGCACCAAAAAGCTCGGTTCTATTGGTTCCGATCTGGGCGCGTCTATCAAAGGCTTCAAGAAAGCAATGAGCGATGATGAGAGCAAGCAGGATAAAACCAGCCAGGACGCTGACTTTACTGCTAAATCCATCTCCGATAAGCAAGAAGATGCCAAAAAGGAAGACGCTAAACGCCACGATAAAGAGCAGGTGTAAGTCGTGTTCGACATTGGTTTTAGTGAGCTGCTGCTGGTCTTTGTGATTGGTCTGATCGTGCTGGGACCGCAGCGTCTGCCGGTAGCGGTGAAAACCGTCGTGGGCTGGGTTCGAGCGCTAAGATCGCTGGCTTCGACCGTTCAGAACGAGCTGGCGCAGGAACTTAAGCTGCAGGAGTTTCAGGAAAGCCTGAAAAAGGTTGAGAAGGCGAGCATGGATAACCTGACGCCTGAACTGAAAGCCTCAATGGATGAGCTGCGCGAAGCGGCGGAATCCATGAAGCGCTCTTACAGCGTTAACGATCCTGAAAAAGCGAGCGATGAAGCGAACACTATTCATAACCCGGTGGTGAAGGACAGCGAAGCGCAGCGTGAGGGCGTGACGCCAGCGAGTGCGGAGCACCAGGCCGCAGCGCCTGAACAAACGCCGCAGGAAACTGAACTGAAAAAACAGGCGCAGCCGGAAGAGCCGGTGGTAAAAGCGGCTGAAGCGAAACCCGCCGCGCCCGTTTCCGAATCATCCCCCTCGTCGAGTGATAAAGCGTAACTATGGCAGTAGATGATACTCAACCGCTTATTACGCACCTTATTGAGCTGCGTAAGCGCCTGTTAAACTGCATTATTGCGGTATTCCTCATATTCCTGTGCCTGGTCTATTTCGCCAACGATATTTATCAGGTGGTTTCTGCGCCGCTGATCAAGCAGATGCCGCTGGGGGCAACGATGATTGCAACAGACGTTGCATCACCGTTTTTCACCCCGATTAAGCTCACCTTCTGGGTGTCGTTGATTGCGTCTGCACCCGTCATCCTTTATCAGGTATGGGCATTTGTGGCGCCAGCACTGTACAGGCACGAACGTAAACTGGTGATCCCGCTGCTGGTCTCCAGTTCGCTGCTGTTCTATATCGGCATGGCGTTTGCCTACTTCGTTGTCTTCCCGCTGGCCTTTGGCTTCCTGACGCATACCGCGCCGGAAGGGGTTCAGGTATCGACGGATATCGCCAGCTACCTCAGCTTTGTGATGGCGCTGTTTATGGCGTTCGGTGTGGCGTTTGAAGTGCCGGTGGCCATTGTGCTGCTCTGCTGGGTTGGGGTAACCACCCCTGATGACCTGCGTAAGAAGCGTCCCTATATTCTGGTGGGCGCCTTCGTAGTCGGCATGCTGCTGACGCCGCCGGACGTCTTCTCACAAACGCTGCTGGCAATACCGATGTACTGCCTGTTTGAGGTTGGCGTATTCTTCTCGCGTTTCTACGTGGGAAAAGGACGCCGGTCGGACGATGAAGACGATGCGTCCGAAAAGACCACTGAAGAGTAAAACCAGCCGCCCGTCAGGGCGGTTGTTCTATGGGGAATCGCATGTTTGATATCGGACTCAACCTGACCAGCTCGCAGTTTGCGAAAGATCGTGACGAGGTGGTTGCGCGGGCTTTTGAGGCTGGCGTAAAAGGGCTGCTCCTGACCGGGACCAACCTGCATGAGAGCGAGCAGGCGCTGCTGTTGGCGCAACGCTATCAACACTGCTGGTCAACCGCAGGTGTCCACCCTCATGACAGCAGCCAGTGGACGGCGGAGAGCGCAGAAACCCTGCGCACGCTGGCAAAAACGGCAGAGGTGGTGGCTATTGGCGAGTGCGGGCTCGATTTTAACCGCAACTTCTCCACGCCTGAAGAACAGGAAAAGGCGTTCACTGCCCAGCTTGCGCTGGCGGCAGAGCTTGAAATGCCCGTCTTTATGCACTGTCGCGACGCGCATGAACGTTTTCTCGCACTGCTGGACCCGTGGCTGGATAAACTGCCCGGCGCAGTGCTCCACTGCTTCACCGGGTCTCGCCAGGAAGCGCTGGATTGCCTGAACCGCGGTTTGTATCTGGGGATCACCGGTTGGGTGTGTGATGAGCGCCGCGGGCTTGAGCTTCGCGAGCTGCTGCCGATAATCCCGGCAGACCGTTTGCTACTTGAAACCGATGCGCCATACCTGCTGCCGCGAGATATGAAGCCCAAACCGGCATCGCGGCGAAACGAGCCCGCCTTGCTGGGGCACATTGTTGAGCGCGTAGCGCACTGGCGCGGAGAGGATCCGCACTGGCTTTCCGCGCAGACGGATGACAACGTGCGTCGCCTGTTCGGGATAAACGTTTAAACTTTGCGGAAGTCGGTGTTTTTCACGCTCTGCAGCACCTGCTTGTTCAGCAGATTGAGCAACAGCATGGAGCGCGCTTCACCGTCCGGCTCGGCGAAAATCGCCTGCAGGCCTTCGAATGCGCCTTCGGTAATGACGACGCTATCGCCCGCGTAAGGGGTTTCCGGGTCGGTGATCCCTTCAGGCTGTTGATAAACAGACAGCTGATGAATGACGGTCGACGGAACGGTTGCCGGGTGGGCACCAAAACGAACGAAGTGGCTGACGCCGCGCGTTGCGCTGATGGTAGTGGTGTGGATCACCTCGGGGTCGAACTCCACGAACAGATAGTTCGGGAATAAAGGCTCACTAACGGTTGTGCGCTTCCCGCGCTGCATTTTTTCAAGCGTGATCACGGGTGTCAGACAATTTACAGACTGACGTTCAAGATGTTCCTGCGCGCGCTGAAGTTGCCCGCGTTTGCAATACAGTAAATACCAGGCCTGCATAATCACTCTTTCCCTTAGTTCGGGGCGCAAGCATATCAAAACCCTGGAGGGATCGCTAAGTTGATTATAATGGGGGAAATTCGAACACAGCGGATAAGTTCACGCTAATTTAACAAAATTACAGCATCAAGCAGGCTTACGCCGTATAATGAAGCGCTTACAGAGAGGCCATGACTAACTGCATGAAATACCACGATCTCCGCGACTTCCTGACGCTGCTGGAAAAGCAGGGTGAACTTAAACGCATTACACTTCCTGTTGATCCTTATCTGGAAATGACAGAAATTGCTGACCGCACCCTGCGTGCCGGTGGCCCTGCATTACTGTTTGAAAATCCAAAAGGTTACTCAATGCCGGTGCTGTGCAACCTGTTTGGCACCCCGCGTCGTGTCGCGCTGGGAATGGGGCAGGAAGACGTTACCGCGCTGCGTGAAGTGGGTAAACTGCTGGCATTTCTGAAAGAGCCTGAGCCACCGAAAGGTTTCCGCGATCTGTTCGATAAGCTGCCGCAGTTTAAGCAGGTGTTGAACATGCCCACCAAACGCCTGCGCGGCGCGCCGTGTCAGCAGAAAGTGCTGGAAGGCGATGCGGTGGATCTCACCAAAATTCCTATCATGCAGTGCTGGCCTGAAGATGCTGCGCCGCTGATCACCTGGGGCCTGACCGTGACGCGCGGACCGCATAAAGAGCGGCAAAACCTCGGTATTTATCGCCAGCAGCTGATTGGCAAGAATAAGCTCATCATGCGCTGGCTGTCGCACCGCGGCGGCGCGCTGGATTTCCAGGAGTGGTGTGCTGCACATCCGGGTGAACGGTTCCCGGTGTCTGTCGCGTTAGGTGCCGATCCGGCCACCATTCTGGGGGCGGTCACGCCCGTACCGGATACGCTCTCTGAATATGCGTTTGCTGGCCTGCTGCGCGGGACTAAAACCGAGGTCGTGAAGTGTATCTCCAACGATCTCGAAGTGCCGGCCAGCGCCGAAATTGTGCTGGAAGGTTACATTGAGCAGGGTGAAATGGCGCCAGAAGGTCCATACGGCGACCACACCGGCTATTACAACGAAGTGGATAACTTCCCGGTGTTTACCGTCACGCATGTTACTCAGCGTGAAGATGCGATTTATCACTCCACCTATACTGGCCGCCCACCGGATGAACCGGCGGTGCTCGGCGTGGCGCTGAACGAAGTATTTGTGCCGATCCTGCAAAAGCAGTTCCCGGAAATCGTTGATTTTTATCTGCCGCCTGAAGGATGCTCGTATCGCATGGCGGTGGTCACGATGAAGAAGCAGTATCCCGGACATGCTAAACGCGTGATGATGGGCGTATGGTCTTTCCTGCGCCAGTTTATGTATACCAAATTTGTTATTGTCTGCGATGATGACGTTAACGCCCGTGACTGGAACGACGTTATCTGGGCGATAACCACGCGAATGGATCCTGCGCGTGATACGGTGTTAGTCGAAAATACGCCGATAGATTATCTGGATTTTGCCTCGCCGGTTTCCGGTCTTGGCTCAAAGATGGGACTGGATGCCACAAATAAATGGCCTGGCGAAACCGACCGTGAATGGGGTCGCCCGATCAAAAAAGATCCTGCTGTGACCGCGCGAATTGACGCGATCTGGGACGAACTGGCCATAATGAATAACGGTAAACCCTGAGCTGACCGTTAAGCCCTATAGACTTCCCGACAGAGAGAGCGAATGACAACCTTAAGCTGTAAAGTGACGTCGGTAGATGCTATTACCGACACCGTATACCGCGTCCGTTTGGTTCCTGAAGCGGCATTCTCATTCCGTGCCGGCCAGTACCTGATGGTGGTGATGGATGAGCGTGATAAGCGTCCTTTCTCTATGGCCTCTACGCCAGCAGAGCAGGAATTTATTGAGCTGCATATTGGTGCGTCTGAGCTTAACCTGTACGCGATGGCCGTGATGGACCGCATCCTGAAAGAGCGTGAGATTGTGGTCGACATTCCTCACGGCGATGCGTGGTTGCGTGATGACGAAGACCGTCCGCTGATTCTGATCGCGGGCGGTACGGGCTTCTCCTATGTGCGCTCTATTCTGTTGACCGCGCTGGCGCGTAATCCAGACCGTGACATCACTATCTACTGGGGCGGCCGCGAAGAGAAGCACCTGTACGACCTGTCTGAACTGGAAGCGCTGAGCGTTAACCATCCTAACCTGCGCATTGAGCCAGTGGTCGAGCAGCCGGAAGAGGGCTGGCGTGGACGTAGCGGGACGGTGCTGACGGCGGTACTGCAGGATCACGGCACGCTGGCGGGACATGATATCTACATTGCAGGCCGTTTCGAGATGGCGAAAATTGCCCGCGACCTGTTCTGTAACGAACGCGATGCGCGTGAAGATCGCCTGTTTGGCGATGCGTTTGCCTTCATTTAAATAAAAAACCCGCCCCTGACAGGCGGGAAGAACGGCAACTAAACTGTCTCTCTTCGCCAATGACGCCATAACTGCGTTGGCTGCGCTCGGTCACCCGAATCACTTACTAATGTAAGCTCATCGGGATTCGCTCGCTTGCCGCCTTGTTCTGACGTCATTGGCTTTGAGATACTTTTCCTTACTTACACTCTCTCAAACACCGTCGCGATACCCTGACCCAGGCCGATACACATCGTTGCCAGACCAAACTGGGCATCTTTGCGTTCCATCAGGTTAATCAGCGTCGTGCTGATACGCGCCCCGGAACAGCCCAGCGGGTGACCGAGGGCGATCGCGCCGCCGTTGAGGTTAATCTTCTCGTCGATCTGCTCCATCAGCCCCAGATCTTTAATGCACGGCAGGATCTGCGCGGCAAACGCTTCGTTCATCTCGAACAGATCGATATCGCTGGCAGTTAAGCCCGCTTTTTTCAGCGCCAGCTTCGAGGCCGGAACCGGGCCGTAACCCATGATTGAAGGATCGCAGCCCACCACCGCCATCGAACGCACGCGAGCGCGTGGCGTCAGGCCCAATTCGCGGGCGCGGCTTTCGCTCATTACCAGCATCGCGGCGGCACCGTCGGACAGCGCCGACGACGTCCCTGCCGTTACCGTACCGGTGACCGGATCAAATGCCGGACGCAGGGTAGAAAGCGCTTCGACCGTCGTTTCCGGGCGAATGACTTCGTCGTGGCTGAACTGCTTCAGTACGCCGTCTGCATCGTGGCCCCCGGTCGGGATGATCTCATTCTTGAAGGCACCGGACTGCGTGGCGGCCCAGGCGCGGGCGTGAGAGCGCGCGGCAAAAGCATCCTGCATTTCACGACTGATGCCGTGCAGGCGGGAGAGCATCTCGGCGGTCAGGCCCATCATGCCTGCGGCTTTCGCCACGTTGCGGCTCATGCCCGGATGGAAATCGACCCCGTGGCTCATCGGCACGTGGCCCATGTGTTCAACGCCGCCGACCAGACAGGCCTGCGCATCGCCGGTCATGATCATGCGCGCCGCGTCGTGCAGGGCCTGCATCGACGAACCGCACAGGCGGTTGACGGTGACCGCCGGAACCGAATGTGGGATCTCCGCCAGCAGCGACGCGTTGCGGGCGATGTTGAAGCCCTGCTCCAGCGTTTGCTGCACGCAGCCCCAGTAGATATCGTCGAGCGCTGCTGGGTCCAGCGCCGGGTTACGCGCCAGCAGGCTACGCATCAGGTGCGCGGAGAGGTCTTCCGCGCGCACGTTACGGAACGCACCGCCTTTTGAACGGCCCATCGGGGTGCGAATCGCATCAACAATGACAACCTTTTCCATTGTGACTCCTTAAGCCGTTTTCAGCGCGCCAACCGGACGGGCTGGCTCAACTGCTGGATAGTAGGGTTCGTTATGGCGCGCTTTGTTACGCAGCCCTTCCGGCACTTCATAAAGCGGACCGAGGTGCTGATACTGCTGCGCCATATCGAGATAGCGGGCGCTGCCGAGCGTATCCAGCCAGCGGAACGCGCCGCCGTGGAACGGAGGGAAGCCCAGGCCATATACCAACGCCATATCCGCTTCTGCCGGGCTGGCGATAATGCCTTCTTCCAGGCAACGGACCACTTCGTTGATCATAGGAATCATCATGCGGGCAATAATTTCGTCGTCGGTGAAGTCGCGTTTCGGCTGGCATACCTCGGCCAGCAGGCCATCCACCGCCGCATCTTCTTCTTTCTTCGGTTTGCCTTTGCTGTCTTCTTTATAACGCCAGAAGCCCAGGCCGTTTTTCTGTCCGAAGCGGTTGGCGTCAAAGAGGGCGTCAATGGCATCGCGATAATCTTTCTGCATGCGCTGCGGGAAGCCCGCCGCCATGACGGCCTGCGCGTGGTGGGCGGTATCAATGCCGACGACGTCCAGCAGATACGCCGGGCCCATCGGCCAGCCGAACTGTTTTTCCATTACTTTGTCGATTTTGCGGAAGTCCGCGCCGTCGCGCAGTAGTTGGCTGAAGCCGGCGAAGTACGGGAACAGCACGCGGTTGACGAAGAAGCCTGGGCAGTCATTAACGACGATCGGCGTTTTACCCATCTTGCTTGCCCACGCCACGACTTTAGCGATGGTTTCGTCAGAGGTTTTTTCCCCACGGATCACTTCGACCAGTGGCATACGGTGTACCGGGTTGAAGAAGTGCATTCCGCAGAAGTTTTCCGGACGCTTCAGCACGCTCGCCAGTTCGCTGATGGGGATGGTGGAGGTGTTTGAGGCCAGGACGGCGTCCGGGCGAACCTTGTCTTCCGTTTCCGCCAGCACCGCTTTTTTGACTTTCGGGTTCTCAACGACCGCTTCAACCACCACGTCCACACGGTCGAAACCGCTGTATTCCAGCACAGGCTGGATGGTTGAGATCACCCCTGCGAGCTTCAGCCCGTCAATTTTTCCGCGCTCAAGCTGTTTATTCAGCAGCTTGGCGGCTTCGGTCATGCCCAGCGTCAGAGATTTCTCGTTGATGTCTTTCATCACTACCGGCACGCCTTTCCAGGCCGACTGGTAAGCGATGCCGCCGCCCATAATACCGGCGCCGAGTACCGCCGCCTGTTTTGGCGTCTCAACGTTTTTGGTCAGCTGTTTGGCTTTGCCCTTCACGAACTGATCGTTGAGGAAGATGCCAACCAGCGCGCGGGCTTCATTGGTGTGCGCCAGCGGAACAAAGCTCTGGTTTTCCAGCTTCAGGGCTTCGTCGCGGCCAAAGCGGGCTGCCGCTTCAATGGTTTTCACCGCCGTGATTGGCGCCGGGTAGTGTTTACCCGCCGTCTGCATCACCATGCCTTTGGCGATGGTGAAGCTCATGGTGGCTTCAATCTTGCTGAGCTTTAACGGCTCCAGCTTCGGCTGACGTTTGGCCTTCCAGTCGAGGTCGCCGTTAATCGCCTGACGCAGAATAGCGAGTGCACCTTCAACCAGCTTCTCTGGTTTCACGACGCCGTCGACCAGGCCGATTTTCTGCGCCTGTTCTGCACCCACGTCTTTACCGGCGGCAATGATTTCCAGGGCGCTGTCGGCGCCCAGCATGCGCGGCATACGCACGGAACCGCCAAAGCCCGGCATGATGCCCAGCTTGGTTTCCGGCAGGCCGATACGCAGGTCCGGGGTCGCCAGACGGTAGTCGGTCGCCAGCACGCACTCGCAGCCGCCGCCCAGCGCGTAGCCGTTCACGGCAGAGATCGTTGGAACAGGCAGATCTTCCAGACGATTAAAGACGCTGTTGGCAAAGTGCAGCCACTGGCTCAGCTGTTCTTCCGGAACCTGGAACAGCGAAAGGAATTCGGTGATATCGGCACCGACAATAAAGGCCGCTTTGTTAGAACGCAGCAGCAGCCCTTTTAATTCAGATTGCTTTTCAAGTACTTCCAGCGCCTGGCCAAGACTGGCCACCGTCGCGGTATCAAGCTTATTCACTGAGCCGGGGGCATCGAACACCAGTTCGGCAATGCCATCTTCCAGCCAGTTGAGGTACAGGGTGTCGCCTTTGTAAAGCATGTCAGTCTCCTGAATCCAGCAAGTGGATCTGGTCATACCAGATGAGACGGAGTGTGGAATTTATGTTAATAAAATGCAAATTACTCATTAAGAAATTGCTGCGTTGATCACGGTCGGTGGAAATCACGCAGCCGGAGTGAGGTGTGCTAAGATGCGATGACTTGAGGTCAAAAAAACGAAAGGAAGAATGATGGACTCACTGGCTTCGCTTTATAAAAATCATATCGTTACCCTACAGGAACGTACCCGCGATGTACTGGCCCGCTTCAAGCTGGATGCTCTTCTGATCCACTCCGGCGAGCTGATGAATACTTTTCTTGATGACCACGCCTATCCGTTTAAGGTTAACCCGCAGTTTAAAGCCTGGGTGCCGGTGACACAGGTTCCGAATTGCTGGCTGCTGGTGGACGGCGTCAACAAGCCGAAACTGTGGTTCTACCTGCCGGTTGATTACTGGCACAACGTCGAACCGCTGCCGACCTCTTTCTGGACCGAAGAAATTGAGGTGATCGCCCTGCCAAAAGCGGACGGCATTGGCAGCCAACTGCCAGCGGCGCGCGGCAACATCGGCTACATTGGCCCTGTACCTGAACGTGCGCTCGGTCTGGATATTCCGGCAGACAAGCTCAATCCGAAAGGCGTGCTGGATTACCTGCACTATTACCGCGCGTATAAAACCGACTATGAACTCTACTGCATGCGTGAAGCGCAAAAAACGGCGGTGAATGGCCACCGCGCCGCGCACGAAGCGTTCCAGTCAGGCATGAGCGAGTTCGACATCAACCTGGCCTACCTGACCGCAACCGGTCATCGTGACACCGACGTACCGTACAGCAACATCGTCGCGCTGAATGAGCATGCGTCTGTTCTCCACTACACCAAACTGGATCATCAGGTTCCGTCTGAGATGCGCAGCTTCCTGCTGGACGCAGGCGCAGAGTACAACGGCTATGCGGCCGATCTGACCCGCACCTGGGCGGCGAATGCGGATACCGATTTTGCGCAGCTTATTAAGGACGTAAACGACGAACAGCTGGCGCTGATTGGCACCATGAAGGCCGGAACCAGCTACGTGGATTACCACATCCAGTTCCATCAGCGCATTGCCAAACTGCTGCGTAAGCATCAGATTGTGAAAGACATGAGCGAAGAGGCGATGGTCGAAAACGACCTGACCGGACCGTTCATGCCGCACGGTATCGGCCACCCGCTGGGCCTGCAGGTTCACGACGTTGCGGGCTTCATGCAGGATGATACCGGTACGCACCTGGCGGCACCGTCTAAATATCCTTACCTGCGCTGCACCCGTATTCTTGAGCCGCGCATGGTATTGACCATCGAGCCGGGGATCTACTTTATTGAATCCCTGCTGGCGCCGTGGCGTGAAGGGCAGTTCAGCAAGCACTTCAACTGGGAAAAAATCGACGCGCTGAAACCGTTTGGCGGCATTCGTATCGAAGATAACGTGGTGGTTCACGAGAACGGTATCGAGAATATGACGCGAGACCTGAAGCTGGCCTGATGGAAAGCTGGCTAATACCGGCTGAACCGGTCACCTTTGTTGAGGAAATCAAGAAAAGCCGCTTTATTACGCTGCTTGCGCACACCGACGGCGTAGAGGCGGCGAAAGCGTTTGTCGAGTCCGTTCGCGCGGAGCACCCTGACGCACGTCACCACTGCGTGGCGTGGGTGGCAGGGCCACCGGACGATTCGCAACAGCTCGGTTTTTCAGACGACGGTGAACCGGCGGGCACAGCCGGTAAACCCATGCTCTCCCAGCTGATGGGCAGCGGCGTGGGTGAAATTACCGCCGTGGTGGTGCGCTACTACGGCGGCATCCTGTTGGGCACGGGCGGGCTGGTTAAAGCGTATGGCGGTGGCGTTCAGCAGGCACTGAATATCCTGAAGACCACCCGCAAAACGCCGCTCACCGAATATACTTTATTGTGCGATTACGCTCAGCTATCGGGCATTGAAACACTGCTCAAACAATTTAACGGCGTGATTGCGCACAGTGATTACCAGGCAATGGTGCAATTGCGCGTGGCGCTTCCTCAGGCAGAACTGGCTGCTTTTTCAGCAAAACTGGCTGATTTCAGTCGCGGTTCGTTGCAATTGCTGCCGATTGAAGAATAATCCCCACCTCACTTTTTGAATACCAAAGGAAGCGGCAGAGATGCATTTTCGTGCCATAACCCGAATCGTTGGACTGCTGGTCATACTCTTTTCGGGGACGATGATTCTCCCTGGACTGGTGGCGCTTATCTACCGGGACGGCGCGGGGCGGGCTTTTACCCAGACCTTCTTTGTCGCGCTGGCGATCGGCTCGCTGCTGTGGTGGCCGAACCGTCGTCAGAAAGGTGAGCTGAAATCTCGCGAAGGCTTTCTGATTGTGGTCCTGTTCTGGACGGTGCTGGGAAGCGTCGGTTCGCTGCCCTTTATCTTCTCTGAACAGCCTAACCTCAGCATCACGGATGCCTTTTTTGAATCGTTTTCCGGTTTAACGACCACCGGTGCGACGACGCTGGTGGGGCTGGATTCGTTACCCCACGCTATTCTCTTTTATCGCCAGATGCTGCAGTGGTTCGGGGGGATGGGGATTATCGTCCTGGCAGTGGCCATCCTGCCGATTCTGGGTGTCGGGGGGATGCAGCTGTACAGGGCTGAAATGCCGGGGCCGCTGAAAGACAACAAGATGCGTCCGCGTATTGCCGAGACGGCGAAAACCCTGTGGCTGATTTATGTTCTGCTGACGGTAGCCTGCGCGCTGGCGCTGTGGTTTGCCGGGATGCCTGCGTTTGATGCTATCGGGCACAGCTTCGCGACGATTGCCATTGGCGGGTTCTCCACTCACGATGCCAGCGTGGGGTACTTCGACAGCCCAACGATTAACACCATCATTGCGATTTTCCTGCTGATCTCCGGCTGTAACTACGGCCTGCACTTCTCTTTACTGAGCGGACGTAGTCTGAAGGTGTACTGGCGCGATCCTGAGTTTCGCATGTTCATTGGCGTCCAGCTTACCCTGGTCGTCATCTGCACCCTGGTGCTGTGGTTCCATGATGTTTACAACTCGGCGCTGACCACGCTCAATCAGGCGTTTTTCCAGGTGGTGTCGATGGCGACGACCGCCGGGTTTACCACGGACAGCATCGCGCGCTGGCCGCTGTTCCTGCCGGTACTTCTGTTGTGCTCCGCGTTTATCGGCGGCTGCGCCGGGTCGACAGGCGGTGGTCTGAAGGTGATTCGTATTCTGCTGCTGTTCAAGCAGGGGAACCGTGAGCTGAAGCGTCTGGTCCACCCGAATGCGGTCTACAGCATTAAGCTGGGGAACCGCGCGCTGCCGGAACGTATCCTCGAAGCGGTGTGGGGGTTCTTCTCGGCGTATGCGCTGGTCTTTATCGTCAGCATGCTGGCGATCATCGCGACGGGAGTGGATGATTTCTCCGCTTTTGCGTCCGTCGTCGCAACACTAAACAACCTCGGGCCTGGCCTGGGGGTTGTGGCGGATAACTTTGCCAGCATGAACCCGGTTGCGAAATGGATCCTTATTGCCAATATGCTGTTTGGTCGTCTTGAGGTCTTTACGCTGCTGGTACTGTTCACCCCAACATTCTGGCGCGAATAAGGAGCCGTTGATGAAAACACTGATTCTTTTCTCTACGCGAGACGGACAAACGCGTGAGATTGCCGCGTATCTGGCGTCGGAATTAAAAGAGCTGGGCATTTACTCGGATGTGGTGAACCTGAATCGCGCGGAGGAGATTGCCTGGCAGGAGTACGATCGCGTGGTGATTGGCGCCTCCATTCGTTACGGACACTTCCATCCGGCGCTGGATCGCTTTGTGAAAAAGCATACGGCGGTACTCAACACATTGCCGGGCGCGTTTTACTCGGTCAATCTGGTTGCCCGTAAAGCTGAGAAGCGTACGCCGCAGACCAACAGCTACACGCGCAAGTTTTTGCTCAGCTCGCCGTGGCAACCGGATCTGTGCGCCGTCTTTGCCGGTGCGCTGCGCTATCCTCGCTACCGCTGGTATGACCGCTTCATGATTCGCCTGATAATGAAGATGACGGGTGGCGAAACCGATACGCGTAAAGAAGTGGTTTATACCGACTGGTCGCAGGTGGCCAGTTTTGCGCGGGAAATTGCCCATTTAGCGGGCGATTCGCGACTTAAATAAGCGTTAAGTTTGAAAAGTGAGCGAACGAAAAGTTTTTTGTATTTTGTGCTTGTCACTTCAGAATAACTCCCTATAATGCGCCTCCACTGACACGGAACAACGGCACACACGCCGCCGGGTCAGCAGAGAAAAGCAAAATAAATGCTTGACTCTGAAGCGGGAAAGCGTAATATGCACACCCCGCGCCGCAGCGAAAACGAAGCGGCACTGCTCTTTAACAATTTATCAGACAATCTGTGTGGGCACTCAAAGTGACATGGATTCTTAACGTCGCAAGACGAAAAATGAATACCAAGTCTCTGAGTGAACATGCGTAATTCATTACGAAGTTTAATTCACGAGCATCAAACTTA